>CAYICK010000011.1:0-16738 GCA_964361905.1 uncultured Candidatus Saccharibacteria bacterium
AGAGCACCCGTTTTGTAAACGGGATTGCGGAGGTTCGAGTCCTCTCTCTGGCTCAAATTAAAATATTTCTTCTATCTTCCCTCTGCCACTCAAGCCTTTACTCTCATTAATCTTTTTTAAATAAAATGATACCGAGCCCCGGTTAGCGATATTTTTCTGCCCCATTATCATCATATGCCTGGCTTTATACTCATTAATTATTTTTTCTTCTACCCTATCAAGTAAATTCTTGCAAACTACTTTGGTTTGGACAAGGACAATATATCGAACACTTTGAATGAGCTGTAAAATTTTGAATTTGAAGTCAGAAACTAATTTTTCCGATTTCGCATCACATTTGCCCAAAAGACAGAGTAATAAATTTCTTTTTTCATACTTCATTTCGACGGCTTTTATAGCTACGAACACCGACAATATTAAGATGGACGAAGCGAAGATTACAATAGTTGCCATATTTTTAATTTAATTAATAGAGAACCGGACGAACCTCCCGATTTCGGTTCTTTCTCCAAATTTTTGATTGGCTTGTTCTACTAAAACCCGGATATTTACTTCCGGATTTTTAATAAATGCTTGTTCAAGCAAAACTTTTTCTCCGAAATATGCGGAGAGTTTGCCCTCCATTATTTTATCACGAATCTCTTTGGGTTTCGACCCGTCAAGGTCTTTTTCAAAAAGCTCTTTGGCCTTAATCTTGTCTTCTTCCTTCACATCCTCCATTTTGAGGTATTCGGGCGCCAAGGCGGTTATATGCATGGCCAAATCCCTTGCCAAAGCCTTAAAATCCTCATTACGGGCCACGAAATCGGTTTCGCATAGAAGTTCCACCATGGCTCCGACAGAGCCGTTCCCGTGTATATATGAGGCCACAGCGCCTGCTCCGAGACTTCTGCCAACCTTCTTGTCAGCGGCTTGTTTGCTTATTTTACGTAATATAATCTTGGCTTTTTCAAGGTCTCCCCCGGCTTCTTCCAAAGCTTTTTTGCATTGCATCACGGAGACACCGGTCTCATCTCTCAACTTTTTTATTATTTCTGTTGTGATTTCCATAAGATATAGTTTAATTATATATTAAGAATTTTCAATTCACAATTTTCAATTTCCAAACAATGATTCAATTTCCAATTTTGAAATTAAAACATTAAAAATTGTTTAGAAATTAGAAATTGAAAATTAGAAATTATATTTTGTAAGCTTCTGCTATCTTGCTTACAAAATACCTGATGCTTGCGATGTTGGAGTCGTTGGCAGGAATAGGATAATTGATGCCTTCAATGTTGTTGTCTGAACCGCACAAAGCGATAACGGGAATATTTAAATTTTGAGCTTCTCGAAGTGCTGTCTCTTCATATCTCGGATCAACGATAAACAATGCTTTTGGCAAGTTAACCATGTCTTTGATTCCCCAAAACATTCTCTGTAGTTTATCTATCTTCCTATCAATAAGAATTCTTTCTTTTTTGGTGTATTTGCCGAGTTCACCTTTTTCTTTTTGGGATAAAAGGTCAACCATCATATCAATCCTCTTTCTTATTTCCGGGAAATTGGTGAGCGTGCCTCCGATCCAACGGCTGGCCAAATAAGGCATGCCTGCTTTTTCGGCTTCTTCTTTAATTATATTTTGGGCTTCATTTTTGCCGCCTACGAACAAAATAACGCCTTTATTGGCGGCCAATTCAGCGACGAATGCGCAAGCCTTTTCCAGAGCTTCACTGGTTCTTTCTAAATCAAAAATATCCACTCTGTTTTTGGAGCCAAATATGAATGGGCTGACACTCGGGTGCCTGCGAGATTTGCCAAATCCAAAATGAGCTCCTGCTTTAAAGAGCTCGTCGAGATTTGCTTCTGTCTTTGTTGCTTCTGCCATACAGTGTGAAATCTTATCAAATTTGCTTGAAGGCGTCAACCACGGGAGAGAACTGGCCTTTCATTATGGTTTCAATATTGTGCCAGCTTTTATTGAGACGGTGGTCGGTGATGCGGTCTTGGGGGAAATTATAAGTGCGGATTTTTTCGCTTCTATCGCCAGTACCCACCTGTTCTTTGCGGTCAGCGGCATATTTTTTGGCATCTTCTACCCTAGCCATCTCATCAAGCCTGGCTTCCAAAACCTCCATCGCTTTTTCCCTGTTAGCTTGCTGGCTTCTTTCTGCGCGGCAACTTACAACGATGCCGGTGGGTTTGTGGGTAAGGCGGACAGCAGTCTCAACTTTGTTGACGTTTTGGCCTCCTTTGCCACCAGCTCGTGAGAATGCTACTTCCAAATCTGCGGGGTTAATCGTAACTTTGGTATTTTTCCTAAGTGGAAGGATGGCGACTGAAGCGGTGGAAGTGTGGACTCGGCCCATTTTTTCGGTTGCAGGGACTCTCTGGACCCTGTGAATACCGGTTTCAAAACGCATTTCTTTGTAAACATCTTTGCCACGAATTTCAAAAGAAGCTTCTTTGTAACCACTGAGAGGAGACTCTGATTCGTCTAATATAGAAACCGTCCAACCTTTGGAGTCAGCATATTTGCGGTACATAGTAGCCAATTCTTCAGCAAAAAGGGAAGCTTCCTCTCCGCCAACCCCAGCCCTAACCTCCAAAACAATTTCATTTGGAAATTCCTCCTCTTCTTTTTCTTTGCGGATTTCTTCTTCCAAAATTTCATCCATCTGCTTAATTAAAACTTCTTGCGTCAAAACATTAACTCCCTCTTTAAGGAGTCTTTCTAAATTTTCTGCCAAGTATTTGGTCTTTTCGTTATTCTTATATTTTTGTAAGTCAATCATAGAGTGTGTTCCTATCTCCCCCTTAATGTAAGGGGGATTAAGGGGGTTATTTCTTTTTTCAAAATAACTCACCCCTAACCCCTCTCTTACAACAAGAGAGGGGGAAGAAAAAATCTACTTCTTCGCCTTTGAAACTTTTGGTTTGGCGGCGGCCTTCCTGGCTTTGAATCTTTCTACTCTACCGGCGGCGTCAATCACCTTTTCATTGCCGGTGAAAAAGGGGTGGCAATCGCTGCAAATTTCCACATTGATTTCTTTTTGAGTTGAACCTACGATAAATTTGTTACCACAAGAACAGGTAACTTTGGCATCAGTATAGTATTTTGGGTGAATATCGGTTTTCATATCGTTAATATAACATATTATAAAATTTAAGCAAATCTTGACTTTACTCAGGGTAAACTAATACCCCACCAACGGATCAATCATGGTGAGTTGGATGTTTTCAGCTTTAGCCATAACTTGTTTGCCGTAATAACAGGCCGAACCGCCGGTACCGTAATATTTACAGGCCGCTCTGATTTCTGCCGTATAACCGCCATTACTCGCTCCAAGGTCTCCCATATAGACGGCCGTAGCTAAAATGGCATGTTCCGGATTCCAAGGATTTACGTTGTCGCCACTGATTCCTAAACTATTACCAAGCTTGTCTTTAAAAAGTTCCCAAGTGGAAGGAATGAACTGGGACGGCCCCATAGCTCCCCCATAACCTCTGGTTTTGCTCCAAATAGTCCCCGGCGGGCAGGAAACCGGAGTCATTTTCCAATCTTTGCCCAGCCTGGCTGTTATAGCTTTGAAAGGCACGGTATCTCTCGGCGCTTTCATAACTTGTTCAAAAAGAGTACCGGTATTTTTGCCGGCGCCGTCTCCGGTATCCAGATTATTTATAAGGCAAGCGCCCTGGTTTTTACCCAAATCGGATTCTTGAGTAAGAATGGCGAGAATAAGGGCCGGCCGGACGCCGGTTTTTTGTGAAGCAACGTTTGCATATTTCAACGCATCTCCGAAAGGTATACCCTCGGTATCGCGCAAGGCAAAAAGAGCGGCTCTGATTTTGGCGGCTTCAGCCTGCTTCCCAGCAATCACTTGGGCGTAAGTTTTCTCTTTGGTTTTGTTGATAGTTATGAGTTGTTGTTTTTCCTTTTCATCTACTTCCACTTTCTTTTTTTGGCTTTCTACCTCGGCTTTTTTATCAGCCTCGCTTGTTCTTTTTTCATCAAGAGCCTTTCTTTCACTATCAGTTTTGGTTTGCAAATCTCTTATTTCATTAAACTTTTGTTCCAAAGATATTTTTATGGAATTATAAGAATCAATATCACTAAAAAATTCCGAGAGGTTTTTATTGGAAAGCATAACCTCAACCAAAGAATACGAGTCAAGCTCGTTCGTTGATTTCAAAATTGCCGACAAAGATTCTTTGCCGCGGTTTATTTTGGCTTCCAGATTGGAAATAGTTTTAGTTTTTACGTTAATTTGGCTGGTAAGTTGTTGTATTTGGATTTGCCTCTGTTTTATGAAAGCTTTGGCCTCGTTTATTTTAGCTTGAAGCACTGCCGCATCTCTTTGGAGCGAAGCTGTGCTGGTCTTGGTTTTATCAAGCACGCTTTGCCATTCCGCAATCTCTTTCTCCGTTGCCGCAAGTTCTGCCCGCCACTGCGCCTCTTGGTCATTCTTTTGCTGCTCAGTCATCTGGGAGTGAGCGAAATTGAAAGATGGAAATATAGAAATAAGCAATATCAAAGCAAAGATAAAACTGCATTTTTTCATCACCCTATTATAGCAAAATAAAAACCTCACCCCAACCCCTCTCCTAGGTGCAGGAGAGGGGCCGGAAGTGAGATTATACTAATCTTCCCAAGGTTTTGAATTTTTACCGTAAACAAGTTCCCATGCAGTTTGAAAATCAAGAACGGGATAATAAGTTATCTGCATCTCCGATTTCCTGATCTGACAACCCCGAACAAATCTCTCGTACTGCTCCATTGTGCCGGTGTACATATGAGTGTTATCTGGTTTATCGGAAAACAATATTTTTATTTCTGAATCCGTACGCAAATATAGGTTATGGATTCCCGCCAACTTGTTGCGTTCCTGCATCTGGTGCCACAATTCAAAATCGATGCTAGGCATCACACGCGTAATACCATTGTGTTCCCAAACGTGGACGATGGGGCGGAGTTGAACAGTTTTTGTTTGTGCAACGAATGTTGCAAAAAGGAATATAAAACCGACAACAATCAATCCAATTCCTAGGCCCACAACAGTGAAAAGGCGAAAATGAAATCCCAATACCAAGGCAGGCAAACTACCCAAAAGCATAGCTATTCCATAAATTCCCAAAAAGCTATTTTCTTTAATCACTATATTTCTCCTTGTTTATACCCGCTCATTTCCCCGTGGGGTATTGAGTTCAGGATGGTTTAATTCAAAGGACAGCAAAACAACTCTGTATTCATTATACAGAGTTGTTTGTTTTTTGTCAATTTTTTATTTTATTTAAGCATTTTCAGAGCACGCCAAATCTTGTCTTCTGGCACCCCGAAATCACGCAATGCATTAAAGATTCCTCTATTTGCTTGTTTGTAAAGATTAATCTGCAGAACAGCAATAACACCTTTGATATCATCAAGATTCTCATTCTTTGGATCTCTAATCACGTGTGTATGAGAAGTTCCACTATTTGATTTTGTAACGTTCAAACCAAGAATATTTCCTGCCTTAATCCAATCTGATTGTTTGACGTTATTTAACCGAGCCCACAAATCTTTACGTTTTACTCGGTCATTAGACATAAATTGTTTTTTACTTCGAGAAAGAATACTCAAAATTCAGTGGAGATTTCACGTCACATTTTTTGTCAAAACGGACATTGAACGCAGCGAAAACAGCATCTCTAATTTGAGATTCAATTTCATCATCCGAAGGTTTTGGATTTGTGTTTGAGGCGATTATTCCTTTTACCTCCTTACATTTTGCCGTCCAACCCTCTTCATCAACTTCTATTTTAAAAGTTAAACTGCCTATTTTATTGATTTCGTTTATAACTCTAACTTTTTCGTCAAGAGAAATATCCGCGTTATTTCCAAATAAGCAAGCTAATTTTTTGTTTTCCATATCTTTTTTTTATTATACCACCATGCTCACCATCATATTTTAGCTTTGATGTGGATAACCGAATATACTACTCAAATACACACCGAAGTCAACTGTCCTAAGCACAAAAGAAAAGACCGATATTAGAGGCGCAACGTTTCAACTAGAATTATGCTTTTGGAGTAGCTTCGGCGCTTTCGCCTTCCTCATCTTGTTTGCCTTTCTTTTCAACTTCTATGGTAGAGAGGTCGGCTGGAGCTTCTTCCTCAACCTTTTCGGCTTTTGGAGTAGCGACAGTGACGACAACTTCTTCGGGATGTTCCATAAGTTCAACACTTTTTGGCAAGACGATATCTTTAGCCAAAATCTGGCCTTCAAGTTCGGTAATAGAGGAAATGTCAACTTCAATTTGATGAGGCAAGTTGGCAGGTTCGGCTTTCACTTTTACTTCATGCAAAATTTTCATGAGCGTTCCGCCCAAATCTTTGACAGCAATAGAGATACCGGTAAATTCAATAGGCACTTCAATTTCAACTTTGTGGCCTTTTTCGAATACGTAAAAGTCTGCGTGCCTGGCTTCACCTGTTATAGGGTCCAAATCAACATCATCAATAAGGGCTTCAATATCTCCTCCCGGGATTTCGAGCTTCACGACTGTAGATTCTCCGGCATTTTTCCAAGCCTTTATAAAATCAATTTTTTTTATTTGAATGGGTGTGGATTCTTTTTTGTGGCCATAAAAAACGGCAGGCAAGTAACCCTCTTTCCTCAAAGATTCCAGTTTACCTATTTTTGTCCTTTTTTCCGCTTTTAAATTTATGGTCATAACGAAGAGTATGATAACAAATTAACCTCACCCCGTCCAGCTTCGCTGTCCTGCCCCTCCCCTAGATGCAGGGGAGGGGCGAGATAGAAAATCTAACTCGGTTACTTTTATTTTCAATTTGTGATAAATTTTAATTAGAAAAAAGGAGGAAAAAATGTTAGGACTTGTAATGACGTACTGCAAACCACTAAATGCTTTGTTGGTTATATTTTTAATTCTCAACAATCAAAAAGTGCTTGCTGCTGTCTCAATCGTTTTTTTGATGCTCTGTGATATTTTTGATGGAGTACTTTTTCGTCGTTCACCACTTGCGTCAAATAAAAGATTGCTTTGGACAAGAAGAGTAGCAGATGTGGTGGGTGATCGATTGGCCATCGAAGTAGTTGCAATTACAATGATAATTTTTCTCAATTTCCCATGGTATCTATATGCAATAGGATTTTTAAGAGAAATGATTTTACTTTCTATTATTGTATATAGCTACAAAACAAACAGATTGATTCGCGAACCAAATATGTCTTCACGGATAGCCACTGGATTTTTGGGAATAATGTCTGTTATGTGGCTTGTAAAACCCGTTTTAACTCCGTGGTGTCTGATTCCTTTGTTAAGTTTTGGTATTCCTGGAGCCTGGCAATATTATCAGACAGTTTTAAGTATTAACCCGTCGTCCAAATAACGGAGAATCTGTTTATTTTGGTAAACGGGTTTTCTGTTTTTATAAACAGTTTTTAATCTTTTTCAAAACTTCTTCAACCTCGTCTTTATCTTCAACTTCCTCATTTTTAAACCTTAAAACTTTATACCCAAGAGAAGTGAAAAATTTGTCGCGTACATTATCACATTCTAGATTTTCTTTTACATTGTGAATTTCTCCATCAAGCTCAATAATTAATTTATATTTTTGGCAATAAAAATCGGCGATGTAGCCACCTATACTGTGTTGTCTTTTAAACTTCGCCCCTAATTTGTTATTTCGAAGTTCAAACCAAAGTATTTCTTCCGCTTTTGTTTGGTTTTGCCTTAATTCTCTTCTTCTATCCAAAAATTTTTGGCTATTATGAACCCATTTCATTTTTGTTTTTGATTCCTACCCTCTCCTGCTTCTAGGAGAGGGTCGCTCCGCAAAGCGGAGCGGGGTGAGGTTATTAATCGAGTGAGGTTTTAAAGATTATTGAACAACGCCAGGCGTTTTTCTATCACAGATTGCATGCCATCGCGGCCGGAGCGCAGGAATTTGTAAGGCGCCATTTCATCGGGACTGTCGCAAAGAGACTTTTGAAGTCCTTGCCTGTAAGCCAAACGGATTTCAGTATTGATATGGATTATTGATATACCGGCGGCAATAGCCGCTTTAAACTCGGGGTCGGTGATACCCGAACCGCCATGCAAAACCAGAGGCACTCCGGCCGCCTCTCTCACCGCTTTTATTCTTTCAATATCAAGCTTTTCAAAATTTATATTCAAATTTTTGGCCATACCATGAATATTGCCGACGGCCGGAGCGAACAAATCTATACCGGTTTCTTTGACGAAATTGGCCGCTTCTTCGGGTTTGGTCATTACGCTATCGGCGCCTTCCGGCACCTCATCCCAAACAGTTGAAGATTTGCCTATAAAACCCAGTTCGGCTTCAACTAAAATATTTTTATTTTTTTCTTTTGCATAAGAAACAGATTCTTTAGTCATCCTCAAATTTTCTTCAAAAGATTTTTCTGCGCCATCTATAATGACAGCATCAAATCCAGCATTTATTACTTCCTCAACTCTAGCTACCGAATAAGTGTGGTCGGCATTTAAAAATATGGGCATTTCGTCTTTTAATGTGTCAACCAAAGCTCGCACTTGTTTTATTCCAATGAAATCTCTCTCACCTTCAGACACACCTATAATCACCGGCAAATTCATTTTTTTTGCCGCATTCACTACTGCCCAAAAAGCGACACTGTCGGAAATATTGAAATGCCCGATAGCAACTTTTTTTTCTTCCGCTTCAGAAATATATTCGCGCAATGTTTTCATATCCACAATATTATCACATTTTTATTTTTTAAAAATTCTATGCGGTGTATAATAATGTTGATGGATTTCTTTAACAAAAAAGATTTTGATTTTGTTGCTATAGGCGATATCGTAACCGATGCTTTCATCAGACTCAAAGATGCCAAAGTCGGCTTGGACGCCGATGGCCACAAAACGGAACTTATTTTAAGATTTGGCGATAAAGTGCCTTATGAATTTGTGGAAGAAGTGAGAGCAGTTGGCAATAGCGCTAACGCCGCGGTTTGTGCTTCAAGGCTCGGTTTGAATTCGGCCTTTGTCACCGATTTAGGCGATGACCACCAGGGCCACGAATGCAGAGCCACCTTAACCAAAAACAATGTGGCCACCAATTTCGTCACTATTCACAAAGATAAAAAAACAAACTATCACTATGTGCTTTGGTTTGAAGACGACCGCACGATTTTGATTAAACATGAAGATTATGATTACAAGTTGCCGGACATAGGCAACCCAAGATGGATTTATCTTTCTTCGGTTGGCGAAAATTCTTTGGATTATCACAAACAAATCGCTGAATATGTGAATAATCATCGAAATGTGAAGCTCGCTTTTCAGCCTGGAACATTTCAAATGAAAATGGGGACCGAGGTGCTCAAAGATTTATACAGCCGTTCCGATATATTTTTCTGCAACGTAGAGGAAGCTAAGAAAATATTAAATAAACCCGACGAAAACGATATTAAAAATCTTTTGAAAGCAATGCATGATGTAGGACCAAATGTAGTGGTTATAACCGACGGTCCCAAAGGTGCTTATGCTTATGATGGTTATGAAGCATTTTTCATGAGGCCTTACCCTGATCCTAAACCGCCTTATGACCGCACTGGCGCGGGAGACGCTTTTTCGGCTACTTTCGCTTCCGCTATAGCGCTCGGTAAATCGCTTTTTGACGCTTTCCTTTGGGCACCCGTCAATTCCATGTCGGTCGTCCAATACGTAGGCGCTCAAAAAGGCTTGCTCACTCAAGAACAAATGCTTAAATACCTCTCCCAAGCTCCGGCAGACTTCCGCCCGCAAAAAATTATGTAAACAATAAAAAAGGAGCCGGCACGGTGCCGACCCCCTCGAGTAAAAACTTAGCCTAACTATAATTATACTACAAAATCAAAACGGTGCAAGAAAAATTATATAAAAATTCGGGGCTGGCTTATGTAAAGTAAGCCAGCCCTTTTGCTTGTTACAGTTCGCGCAGTTTCCAGTGTAGGAAGGATTTGAATGAATTTTTGATGCGGCAACTGTGATGCGTTGTGTAAACACTTTCCGCACTTAATTTTAGCAAGTATTATTTTTAATGCAAACAATTTATTTTCTTTGTAAGACTTTTTCCACTGCTTTTTCAATACCGGAAATTCCCATGCCATAATGTTCAATGAGTTCTTCTGGCCTGCCGGACTGGCCAAATTGGTCGTAAACTCCGACGAATTGTATCGGCACCGGATGATTTTGCACTACCACCTCCGCTATGGCCGAACCCAAACCACCCACTATTTGATGTTCCTCAACACTTACAATAGCTCCTGCTTCTTTGGCTAGATTTATAACCGCTTCAAAATCAAGCGGCCGGATGCTGGAAACATTTAAAACTTTTACCGCAATGCCTTTTTGAGCAAAATTTTGTGCCGCTATTATCGCATTGTATAGGAGAGGCCCAGTTGCAATGATACCCACTTGCGCTGTCATGGGTGGAGCAAACATAACTTGCGCTTTACCAATTTCAAAAGGAGTTTCCTCGGTAGTTATAATTGGAGTCGCTGTTTTACCTAAACGGGTATAAACTGGCTGATTTATTTTGGCTACCGCGATGGCCGCTTTGTTGGCTTCAATCGCATCGCAAGGAGAAAGTAAAACCATATTGGGCAAAACACGCATAAGAGCGATATCTTCAAGCGCTTGATGGGTGCCACCATCCGGCCCGGTAGAAAATCCAGAATAACTGCCCATAATCTTTACCGGCCGATTATTTAACGCGATAGTCGTCCTGATTTGCTCCCAATCGCGCCCTGGAGTAAACATAGCAAGTGATGTCACGAAAGGTATCTTGCCCATAGCCGCCATACCACTGGCGACAGTGACCAGATTTTGCTCAGCAATGCCAACTTGCACAAACCTCTCCGGATATTTTTGGGCAAAAAGATGCATGAAAGTGGACTTGTTCATATCAGCGCAAAGTCCGACCACATTTTTATCTGCGTCTGCGGCAATCACAAGTCCCTCGCCGAAGCCTTGACGAGTAGATATTTTCTCTACTTCTGGATCGAAGATTTTATTATTTAGTTTTAGTAATTGGTTTAACATGTTTTTGAATTATGAATTACGAAGTATGAATTATGCATAATTCTTAATTCATAATTCTTGATTCAGTTCCTTGAATGCCATCTCGGCTTCCTCTTTATTTAAAGGCTTGCCATGCCATTCCCATTTACTTTCCATAAAAGAAACTCCTTTACCGGAAATAGTATTGGCAATTATTACTGATGGTTTATCAAACATTTTGTGAGCATTTTCCACTGCTTCAACAACTTCTTTTATATTATTGCCATTTATAACTTGCACATGCCAATTGAAAGATTCCCATTTTTGTCTTAGTGGTTCTAGAGGCATTATGTTTTCGGTATCTCCGCTTAGCTGTATTTTATTTCTATCTATAATCACGGTTAAATTTTGAAGCCTTTCTTTGGCACCCAACATTACTCCTTCCCAAATGTTTCCTTCGTCAAGTTCTCCATCACTCAAAATGCAATAAAATTGCTTTTCTGAACGCCTACCATTGTCGATTCTGTCGGCCAAGCACATGCCTACCGCCTGTGAGAGCCCGCATCCCAAAGGACCGGAAGTAGTTTCCAAAAGCGGCAAAAATCTGCGGTCGGGATGTCCTTGCAGCCGCGAGCCAAACTTTCTCAAAGTTTTCAATTCTTCCATTTTTATATAACCGCTGTGGGCGAGCGTCGCGTAATAGACCGGACATATATGGCCGTTCGAAAGAATAAGCCTATCTCTATCTGCCCACTCTGGATTGGTCGGGTCGTGCTTCATGATGAAGAAAAAAAGCGAAGTGAAAATATCAGCCATACCCAAAGCTCCGGCCGGATGCCCGCTCCCCGCCTCCGCCAACATTTTAATCACCGACACGCGTATCTCTTGCGCCTTCCCCTCCATCCATTTTATTTTTTCCTCGGTAATCTGAAGCATCTATTTTTAATTTTCTATCTCATCAATTCTTCTTTCGTGGCGCTCGTCTCCGGAAAATGGAGTGGCGAGCCAGAGTTTGACTGCTTCCTTGGCTTCATCAATGGTCATAAATCTCGCACCCAAAGATAAAACATTAGCATCATTGTGCTCACGGGAAATTTTTATAATTTCCAAATTGCCACCATAGTATTCAGCCGAACGCACATTTGGGAACTTGTCCGCCACCATATCCTCTCCTTGACCACTACCTCCCAAAACTATCGCCCTTACCTCTTCTGGCTTGTCAGAGACTGCCTGTGCCGCTTTTTTTACAAACTCCGGATAATCGTCATCTTTATTTAATTCATAAGCCCCGCAATCTTCCACCTCAAAATCAAACTCTTTAACATACTCAATCAGAGCATTTTTCATCTCAAATCCCGCATGATCCGCCGCAAAATATATTTTCGGGGTCATAAAATAATTAGGATAAATAACTTCCAATTTTCAAAACGTGTTTGATGAGAGTGTTGGTGTAGCCCATTTCGTTGTCATACCAAGCGCAAACTTTGACAAGGTTGCCACCGACGACTCGTGTGAGCCCCAAGTCAGCTATGGAACCGTAAAGGGAACCAACAATATCGCTTGAGACAATAAGGTCTTCAGTAACCGTAAAAATTCCTTGCCACCTTGGCTCAGCCGCAGCATCTTTCAAAATTTTATTTACTTCTTCAACAGTCGTATCTTTTTTGGAAATGAACGTTACATCAGCGATAGAACCGGAAATCATCGGCACCCGCATAGAGATACCATCAAACTTGCCAGCGAGATCTGTCACGACTTTGCCGACAGCTTTGGCGGCGCCAGTGGTAGTTGGGATAATATTATGTCCAGAAGCCCGCCCTTCCTTCCAATCACCTTTTTTGATTCCATCGACCGGCATTTGGCTATTGGTTAATGCATGTGTAGTATTAAGCAAAGCTTTTTCAATACCAAGTTTTTCATTTAAAATAGCAATGACTGGTGTGACGGCATTGGTGGTGCAAGAAGCGTTTGAAATAATTTGCGCTTTTTCTGTCTTTTCCTCATTGATGCTGAGCAGGATCATGGCTTCAGTCTCATCTTTTGGTTCATCTTTTACCGGCGCAGTAATAAGTACACGTTTAGCTCCGGCAGCAATATGTGCGCGAGTTTTTTCAAAAGAATTAAATGCGCCGGTAGACTCAACTACCACATCAATATTTAAATCTCGCCACGGCAAATTGGCCAATTCCTTCTCTGATAAAAACTTTATTTCTTTACTATTTATAATAATCGCGGTTTTGTCTTCTTTAACAGAAACTGGAAATTGCGCTGAGCCATAAGCCGTGTCGTATTTCAAAAGATAAGCAATATTTTCAACATCACCCAAATCATTTATGGCTACTATTTCTATATCAGGAGTATTTTGCGCTAACCTGATAAAAGCTCTACCAATCCTTCCCGCGCCATTAATCGCCACTCTAGTTTTTTTATTTTCCATTTGATTTAACGAAAATTATTATACCCGAATTATATCATTTATCTGACTCCGCAGTGTTTAATAAAAGTGGAAATCTCGGTGGATAATTTTTGTAATTCTTCGTCTGTGTAAGAAGTCTCGTTCATTAAACTTTCATCATTGAGTTTAGTGGGAACGAATTTTTGGAGGAAATATTTATCGGCACCTTTTATACTCTCAGCAATTTTTCTCAAATCATCAAAACTGGTGAGAGATTTGACGACAGTGGTCCTAAATTCGTAAGGCAGACCGGAATTCATTATTAATGACACACTTTTTTTAATTTTTGAAGTGTCAAGGGGAACCCTTGACACTTTTTGGTAGGAGTCGGAGTCAAGAAGAGCTTTTATATCCATAGCGATATAGTCAAGATTGCCAGATTTAATGAGAGTTTCCAACATCTCCGGCCGAGTACCGTTGGTATCAAGTTTAACCAAAAAGCCCATTTTTTTTATTTTTTTAATAAATTCTCTCAAATCAGCGTGTTGGGTGGGTTCCCCGCCGGTTATCACCACAGCATCAAGTTTGCCTTTGCGAGTTTCTAAAAATTCAAAAATTTCAGTCTGGTTTATTTCAGAAGCATACTTTTCGGGCAAGACTAGCTCCGGATTATGACAATAACGGCAACGGAAATTGCAACCCAATGTGAAAACCACAGCCGAAGTTTTACCCGGGTAATCGCTAAGCGAAAATTTTACGAGCCCGCCTATTATCATAGAAACATCTTATTTATGCGCCATGGCTTTCGGTACAATGTTCAAAATTGTTTTTACCGGCATTTCTACTTGGAATTTCTCGCGAATATCAAACTCCGCTCTTTTACCCTCGTTCCACTGGCTGATGGGTCGCAGGTAACCGACGATGCGAGAATAAACTTCGCAACCTTCTCCACAACTGGGGCAAACCATCTGTTCGCCCGAAAGATACCCGTGAGTCCTGCAGACACTGAAGCTCGGAGTGAAGGTGAAATACGGCACATGGTAATTTTCACAAACTTTTTTCACCATATTTTTGATACTGCTCGCATCGCTGACCCTTTCACCTAGGAAGAAATGAATGACTGTGCCTCCGGTGTATTTGGTTTGCAAACCGTCCTGCAAATCCAGTAACTCAAACATATCGTTGGTGAAATTGACTGGTACATGAGTGGAATTAGTGTAGAAAGGATCCTTAGTGTCTTTGCCTTTACCATTAGCGAAGATGATGTCGTCGCATTTTTTGCGGTCAGCGAGAGCGAAGCGGTTGGTGACACCTTCAGCCGGAGTGGCTTCAAGGTTGTAATTGTTGCTGGTCTCCTTTTGGAAAGCGACCAGGGTATCACGCATGAAGTCCATAACTTCTTCGGCAAACTTTTTGCCCTCTGGCGTCGTGATGCTTTTACCCATAAAATTTTGGAGCGCCTCGTTCATACCGATGATGCCGATGGTGGAGAAATGATTCTTCCAATAACAGCCCAAAGTTTCTTTTATAGATCTCAAATAAAATTTGGTATATGGATACAAATTACTATCTGCAAATTTCTCTAGAACTTTGCGTTTTATCTCCAAGCTCTCTTTGGCCAAAACCATCAAATCTTTGAGAGTAGTCATAAATTGTTTTTTGGTTTTAGAGTTGTATCCTATGCGCGGCAAGTTGATGGTAACCACACCAATGGAACCGGTCAAAGGATTGGCGCCAAACAGGCCGCCGCCGCGGTGTTCAAGCTGGCGGTTGTCAATACGCAGACGGCAACACATTGAACGCGCATCTTCGGGAGACATATCAGAATTGATGAAATTTGAGAAATAAGGCAAGCCGTATTTGGCTGTCACTTCCCAAAGCAAAGCCATATTTGGATTATCCCAATCAAAATCTTTGGTGATATTATAAGTAGGAATTGGGAAAGAGAAAACTCTGCCTTTGGCATCTCCCTCGCCCATAACTTCAAGGAAGGCTTTGTTGAACATATCCATTTCCTCTTGAAATTCCCCATAAGTTTCTTTTTGGGGTTTGCCGCCAAATATCACCGATTGCTTTTGGAAATATTTTGGCACTGTCAAATCCAAAGTTACGTTGGTAAAAGGAGTTTGGAATCCGACTCTGGTAGAAACGTTCATATTGAAAAGGAATGACTGCAAGCATTGTTTGACTTCTTTGTAAGTTAATTTGTCATAACGAATAAATGGCGCAAGTAATGTATCAAAATTACTGAAAGCCTGGGCACCGGCAGATTCACCTTGCAAAGTGTAAAAGAAATTCACTGCTTGGCCCAAGGCTGAATGTAGGTGGCTTGGTGGTTTGCTTTCAATTTTACCGGGAACACCTGTAAAACCCACAAGCAGCAAATCAAACAGGTCCCAACCAACGCAATAAACCGACAAAGTACCGAGATCATGAAGATGGAAATCGCCGCTTGAATGGGCATCGCTTATAGCTTTCGGATAAATCTTGTTGAGCCAATAAACTTTGCTGATTTCGGAAGCGACATAATTGTTGAGTCCCTGGAGGGAAAAAGCCATATTGCTGTTTTCTTTGACTTGCCAGTCAAGTTTGGAGAGATACTGGTCAACCAAGTCAACGGTGGCCATATCGGCTATCTCACGGATTTTTTTGTGCTGGTCGCGATAGAGGATGTAAGCCTTGGCGGTCTTTTTGTAAGGTGAGGCAAGCAAGATTTCCTCAACGAAGTCTTGGATCTGTTCAACTTCAGGTATAGCGCCGTCAATCCGGTCGCGGGTAAGCCACAAAACTCTTTCGGTCAGCTCTTCGGCCTTGCGCATATCAAACTCACCGGTGGCCTTGCCGGCCTTGCCTATAGCCAATGCAATCTTGTCTTTCTTAAACGGCACTACGCGCCCGTTGCGTTTCTTGATTTTCGTATAAACATGAGCTTTTGTTGCTTTTTGTAGCATATTTTTAATAAAAACATTAAAAACTAATAATTTTTTGTTAAAATTCGATAAAATTTTACAAATTCAGGTAATACATTCTACAATTTTTATGTGTTTAAAACCTGTGGATAACTCGTAAAAAACTATGGCAAAATACAAATGCCAAAGTGTAAACTAGGACGCCATAAACCCCTTTCTTTAGGGCAGTTTATGGGGGTTAAAAAATCAAAATTCTAGCACATCTCCAATTTTAATTTTGTTACTTTCAAAAAAGCCTGCTGGAGTTTCCAAAACGTACAAACTTGGCGATTTCGGGCTGAATATTTTAGGATAAGTATCAGGCGAGACGTTGCTTTCTATATGAATTATCTTTTTGTCTTTGTTTATCCATGCTATATCAATA
>CAYICK010000012.1:0-15731 GCA_964361905.1 uncultured Candidatus Saccharibacteria bacterium
GGTAGAGCAGCGGTATCGTAAACCGCAGGTGGTCGGTTCAAGTCCGACAGTCGGCTCCAGAATCTTTACCTCTCTTAATGTAAGAGAGGTCGAGACGAAGTCCGGGTGAGTTATTTATCATGAATGAAACCGAACAAAAAATAAAAGAGTTGGAAGAGACGATGGCGAAGCCTGATTTTTGGTCTGATAAAGAGAAGGCGCAAGCCACCATAAAAGAGATCCAAAAATTAAAAGATGAACTCGAGGGAGTGGGGCAGTATGATAAGGGCGATGCGGTGATGACCATTTTTTCCGGCGCCGGCGGGGATGACTCCGAGGATTTTTCGGCTATGCTTTTGCGGATGTATTTCAAATTTTTTGAGCGCAAAGGCTGGGGTTACGAGATTTTGCACGAAAATCAAAATCCTAACGGGGGATATAGAAATATTACTGTTGAGGTGAAAGGAAAATCTGCTTACGGGATCCTCAAAAACGAGTCGGGAGTTCACAGGTTAGTTAGAATTTCTCCTTTTAATGCCAATGCCAAAAGGCATACCAGTTTCAGTATGGTGGAAATTATTCCAAAATTTGAAAAACAAAACGAAAATGATATAGAACTGCGAGATGATAATTTGAGAGTGGAGCTTTCGCGCTCATCCGGTCCCGGCGGCCAGAACGTTAACAAAAGGGAGACGGCAGTGCGCATTGTTCACACTCCGACCAATTTGGCCGCGCAGGCCGACGGACAGCGAAGCCAAGCCCAAAACAAAGAAATGGCTATGGCGATTTTGAAAGGCAAAATTTACAAAGCTCTGGAAGAAAAAAGGATTTCCAAAGAAGAGGGGATGTATGTTTCAAAAACCACCGAGATAGAGTGGGGCAACCAAATCCGCTCTTATGTCCTGCATCCTTACAAAATGGTCAAAGACCACCGCACCGGCGCCGAAACCTCGGATATCTCCGGCGTCCTCGAAGAAGGTAAATTGGATGACTTCATTGAAGCTGAAAAAAACTTATAAAACTGTCAAAGTCGCCCTTTGACACTTGAACATGTGGTGTAATTTTTATTTAGCCCCTCACCTTAGACAAGGTGTGAGCTTGGGTTGGGACTCAAGCGCAAGACTTTGAGCATCTGTAAGATGCGAAAAGTGTACAGCTCCTGTAAGGAGGGGCAGTTCCGCTTTAGCGGAACGGGGTGGGGTTTGATGAGGAAAAATTGGGGTTTCTTTTTTTGAGTGGATAGAGTTATAATGAATCCATGCCTATCGTCTTTGATAATGTTTCAAAAAAGTACAACAACGACTATGTCGCTTTGGACCAGATTTCTTTCACGGTAGATTCAAACGAGTTTGTTTCAATAGTTGGCCCATCGGGGGCCGGTAAAACTACTCTTCTTAAAATGCTTTTGGCGGAAGAAAAGCCGACCGAGGGTAAAATTTTATTGCACGATATTGATATCCACACCCTTTCTGGCGAAGACATGAACTTCGTTAGGAGGAAAATTGGCGCAGTCTTCCAAGATTTCCGGCTTTTATCCAACAAAAATGTTTATGAAAATATCGCTTTTGCTATGGAAGCGGCCGGCCGCCCCGACGAGGAGATTGAGTCCGACGTTCCGCATGTTTTGGAACTCGTAGATTTGGGCAGCAAGATTTGGAATTTCCCAAGCGAACTTTCCGGCGGTGAAAAACAGCGGGTGGCTATCGCTCGTGCTATCGTCAACCAACCTGATATAATTATCGCAGACGAGCCGACCGGCAATCTTGACCCAATCAACACTTACGACATTGTCCAGATATTTAAAAAGATAAACGACCTTGGTACGACCGTGGTCCTGACTACCCACAACAAAGGTGTTATAGATTCAATCGGCCGGCGAGTCATCACTATGCAGGACGGCAAAATAATCCGTGACGACCCGACAGGCAAATATATACTATAGTATGGAAAAACCACCTTTCAAAACAAAATTAAAAAGAGTATTCAAAGCCGGATTTTTCAATTTTTGGCGCAGTGGTTTCGTGTCGCTGGCGTCAATTTTGGTTATGGTCATCACTCTCTCTGTTATCGGCTCTGTTATTTTTGTAAGCGCGGTGCTCAATATCACTATGAACGAACTACGGGACAAAGTTGATATAAATGTGTATTTTGTCACTGCCGCCGCCGAAAGCGATATTTTGGCTTTGAAAACCAAAATAGAAGCATTGCCCGAAGTAAATACTGTCACATACACCAGCCGTGACCAAGCTCTCGCCAATTTCAAAACTCAGCATGAAAATGATCAAATAACCCTTCAGGCTCTTGAAGAATTGGGTGACAATCCGCTCGGGGCTTCTCTCAATATCAAAGCCAAACAGCCGTCTCAATATGAAGGCATTGCTAACTTTTTGAACGAAGAAAATATTCTTTCAAGCGACGGTACCAAAATTATCGACAAAATCAATTATTTTGAAAACCGCACAGCTATAGATAAACTTTCCCGCATCATAGATTCGGCCGAAACTTTGGGGCTTATCGTGTGTCTGACTTTGGCTTTAGTTTCCATCATCATCACTTTCAACACTATTCGCCTGACTATTTATGTCTCACGAGAAGAAATTTCTGTGATGCAACTTGTCGGCGCGAGCCGCAATTACATCAGAGGGCCTTTCGTGGTTACGGGCGTTATTGTCGGCTTGCTTTCCGGTGTTATCACGATGATTATTTTCTTCCCCATTTCTTATTGGCTCGGCAATCTAACCCAAAACTTCTTTATTGGTTTCAACATTTTTGATTATTACCTCAGCAATTTCTTTGAGATTATTTTGGTGGTTGTAGGTTCCGGTATCGCCATCGGCGCGGTTTCCAGTTTCCTGGCTGTTCGCAAGTATCTGAAGTTATGAAAAAAAAGAATCATAAATACATTTTTGTAGTAGGCGGGGTTATGTCTGGAGTAGGCAAGGGGATAGCATCATCATCCATCGGCAAGATTCTTCAAAGCAAAGGTTTCAAGGTCAATCCGGTGAAGATTGACCCTTATTTGAATGTGGACGCCGGCAATATGAACCCGACCGAGCACGGCGAAGTTTTCGTGCTTAATTCGGGCATGGAGACCGACCAGGACCTGGGCAATTATGAACGCTTCCTGGAAATGGACCTCAACAGCGAAGATTATATGACTTCCGGCATGATTTATAAGCATGTTATTGAAAAAGAGCGCAATCTCGGTTATCGGGGTAAGTGTGTGGAAGCCATCCCTCATATCACCGATGAAATTTTGCGCCGTATCAAAAAGGCGGCCGACGAACACGAATCAGACATTTCACTTATTGAAATCGGCGGCACTATCGGTGATTATCAAAATGCTCTTTTTATTGAAGCTGCCCGTACTCTTAAAGTTAAATCTCCTCAAGACGTTCTTTTTGTTATGGTCAGTTATTTGCCGGTACCAGGTAGTTTGGGTGAGATGAAAACTCGTCCGACTCAAAATGCGGTGCGTCAACTCAACTCCTACGGCGTTCAGCCTGACATCATCATTGCCCGCGGTTCCCAAACTCTTGATTACAAACGCAAAGAGAAAATTGCCATGGCTTGCGCTTTGGCGCCCGAAAATGTCATATCGGCGCCGGATATAGAAAGTATTTATGATGTGCCACTCAATTTTGAAAAAGATAAAATCAGCAGTATTATTCTGAAAATTTTCCACCTGCGTTCAAAAACCAACGGCAACAGTATGAAAGAATGGAAAGATTTCGTCCACAAAAGAAGTCGGGCCAAAAAAGAACTGCAAATCGCCGTTGTCGGCAAATATTTTGATACCGGAGATTTCGTTTTGTCCGATGCTTATGTTTCGGTCATTGAAGCCATCAAGTTTTCTTCCATTTGGAAAGATGCTAAAGCCAAACTGATATGGATAAATTCCAAAGAATACGAAACCGGAGACCGTAAAATATCGGAGCTCAAAAATTATGACGGCATTATTGTACCTGGCGGTTTTGGCGAGTCCGGTATAGAAGGCGTCATTTCTGCCATAGAATACGCCAGAAAAAACAAAATTCCGTACCTAGGTCTTTGTTACGGTATGCAACTTGCGGTTATAGAATACGCCAGAAATGTAATCGGCTGGGAAGATGCCAATACAGCTGAAATCAATCCGAATTCAAATCACCTAGTTATAGATATAATGCCCGAGCAGAAAAAACTTTTGGAGGAAAATAAATATGGTGCCACTATGCGTCTTGGGGCTTACCCCGCGGTTTTGAAAGAGGGGACTCATGCTTACGATTCTTACGGTATGAAAGAAGTTTATGAAAGACATAGGCATCGTTATGAAGTTAATCCGGAATATATTACCGAAATCGAAAAGGCAGGGCTAGTTTTCTCCGGCACTTCACCCGACCTACGGCTGATGGAAATTGCCGAACTGCCCAAAGATGTGCATCCGTTTTTCCTAGGCACCCAATTCCACCCAGAATTTAAAGCCCGCCCTCTCCACCCCCACCCTCTTTTCACCACTTTTATCGAAGCTTGTTTAAAAAATAAATAAATGAAAAAGCCGGGGTTGCCCAATTGTTATTGAGAATCCCGGCCTTTAGGTCAAGGTACTTGAACTTCTGGCTCCTTGACTTTGTTGCTGGCCAAATCGAAATTCTTAGTCATTCAAATTTTAGGCCGGACTGAGAATACCGACTTGGTTGGAAAGAGGTTGTTTTCGCGGAACAATCAAGGCACCCTCAAGCGACACAGCATCATTAGATATGATGTGCACACCTGGACGAGTATCTTTGTATCGCAAAGTGCAATTGCCATTATGGGCCGAATCACCGTTTCCGAAAAGAGTGAGATTTTTTTCACTAACTGCGTACACGATTTTACATGTTGCACACGAAGCTTTCGGCATTATACACCTCTTTGCTTCCCGGATTAGGGGGAAATACTACTGGGGGTTAAAAACAACAACTTACAACTACTCTACACATCACTCTACGCTC
Source organism: uncultured Candidatus Saccharibacteria bacterium (assembly GCA_964361905.1). GTDB lineage: Bacteria > Patescibacteriota > Minisyncoccia > Phycocordibacterales > WO2-35-19 > WO2-35-19. The sequence goes on from CAYICK010000012.1 coordinate 4,950, forward strand.
TTGTAAATATTTGTCAAGCCTTTTGTAATAATTCTGTGCATAATTAAAATTATTGCAAAAAATTTGGCAGATACCCCTCCCCCCTGAGGTGGTATCTGCCATTCCGGAAGGACACATGCCGTGACCCTCAGGCGCTATAAATACAGTCTATACCAAATGAGAAATAAAGTCAATGGACAAATGTTGAATATTTTAACCTTTAAATTACACTAATTTTGAGGTATATTAGGTAACATTGCGAGATCGTCTAATGGTAGGACTACCGCCTCTGAAGCGGTGTATCTTGGTTCGAATCCAAGTCTCGCAGCAAAATTGACAGAAAACAGATAAAATGCTAACATTTATTCAGATTTTGATCGGGAGGTTCCTGTGGAAATAGAAAAGTCGTTTGAAGAAACACTGGGAGAAGTGCTGGAAGAAGCGCTTATAGAACTTAAACTTGACCGGGTGATTAAGAAAATTGTCTGTGTAGTTTGTGAGGAAGAATATAAATACTTTATAGACAACTATTATCCCGGCAAAAGCCTAGAGCGTTGCCCGACTTGCCAAATGCGGTATGAGGACACAAAGCAAATGATTGTAATTGGCACCAGTAAAAGGCATATGGGGCACAACACCCGACAACAGCATAAAAAAGTATGAAAAAGGGCTTGTCAGATTATTACGGCAGCCCTTTTGTTTTTTTATATAGTTTATGCCCAGTTCAATAAGTGTTCCACCTTCGCTCTTGCAGAGCTACGGCGGGACGAGTAGTATAGTGGCGTATGGAACCTCTAGCGTCAAAAATAAGGCCCAAGAGCCTCAAAGATTTCATTGGTCAGGAACATCTGGTAGGGGAAGGTAAGCCGCTACGGGTGGCTGTTGAAAAAAAACATCTTTTTTCTTTTGTGTTTTGGGGTCCGCCGGGTGTAGGCAAGACTACTCTGGCGCGTATTTATGCCAGAGCGGTGAATGCGGACTTCCACGAGTTGTCGGCGGTTTCAGCCGGCAAAGATGATATCCGGAAAATTATTGATGAAGGTAAAAAAGAAGGGGCGATAACTCGCAGGCCTCAGATTTTATTTTTAGATGAAATTCACCGCTTCAACAAATCCCAGCAAGATTTCCTTTTGCCTTTCGTTGAGTCCGGTGAATTGACGCTTATCGGCGCTACTACCGAAAATCCAAGTTTTGAAGTTATATCGCCACTCTTGTCGCGTTGCCGGGTTTTTGTTTTGAATGAGCTTTCTGAAAAAGATATGGGCATGATTATCGGAAGAGTTGAAAAAGAAATAAAAGTAAAACTGGATAAAAAATCCAGAGACTGGCTCACGGGCATGGCCAACGGCGACGCGCGCCAAGCCATCGCTATGATTGAAGCCACTTTGCATCTTTACGGCAAAATTAGTGTGGAAAATCTGAAAGAAACTTTGCAGTCCAAGTTTTTGCGTTACGACAAAAAAGGGGAGGAGCACTACAACACCATCAGCGCTTTCATCAAAAGCATGCGCGCCAGCCAGCCGGACGCGGCGCTTTATTATATGTGCCGGATGATAGATAGCGGTGAAGACCCTAAATTTATCGCCCGCCGCATGGTAGTTTTTGCCAGCGAAGATATAGGCCTTGCGGTGCCGACGGCGCTCGTCGTGGCCAATGCGGTTTTTCGCGCGGTGGAGACTATAGGCTTGCCTGAATGCGCTGAAAACTTGGCGCACGGTGTGGTTTATTTGGCACAGGCCAAAAAAGACAGGCGGGCCTACAACGCCTATCTGGCCGCTATGGCAGACGTCAAAAAATTTGGCAATCTCCCGATTCCTTTGAGTATCCGCAATCCGGTTACCAAGCTTATGGAAGAGCTTGATTATGGCAAAGATTACGACAAGTACACCCGCCCGACCGAGTCATTCGGGCAGGCCAAAGAATCTCTCTTGCCCGACAAAATCAAAAATAAAAAGTATTTGAAATAGTTATAAAGAATAATGCTCATCGCTTGCCAGAGCGTCGGCTTTAGTTTCGTGGATGGTGCCGTCGGCGTGGTTTGGCGGAGTATAGACAGTGTAGAGCTTCATTTTGTCAGTTTCGCTGGTGTTTATAATGTTGTGCCAAGTACCGGCGGGAATGACGATAGCGAAACCGTTTTTTAGTTCAAATTCATCGCTGTTGTTTAGCACTGCTTTGCCACTACCTTGCTCTATCCTGATAAACTGGTCTATGTTCTCATGTACTTCGTTGCCGATTTCTTCCTCAGGCAAAAGCGACATTACTACCAGTTGGCTTTTGTCAGTAGTATTCAAAACTTTTCTGAAATTTTCATTCTCCAAAGTATCTTTTTCTATATTGTTTATGTATGTCATATGATTTAGTTTTTATTTCTAATAGAGATATGATAGCATATACGAATATGAAAAGTTACATTTGGATGGGGGCTGTGGTAGTGGTTTTGATAGCTTTGATGTTTTGGGGCGTGAAAGGCACAGGGGTCAGGAATACCACTCCAACTTTTGATGTGGGTATTGTTAGTGCTTCTGACAATGTAGAAGGTAACGCTAAATCCAAGGTTGTGATAGTAGAATACAGCGATTTTCAATGTCCGGCATGCCGTACTTATTATATGATTATGAAAGAACTTATGGTGCAGTATGAAGACAGAGTAGCCTTCGTATATCGTCATTTTCCTTTAATTGAAATACATCCCAATGCGGATATTGCCGCCAGGGCGGCCCAAGCGGCCGGTAAGCAGGGCAAGTTTTGGGAGATGCACAATCTGCTTTTTGAGAAACAAGACGAATGGGCAAGTTCCAAAGACCCCCAAACTTTATTTGAATCTTACGCGACACTTTTGGGTATTTCTATTCCCCAGTTTAAAACTGATATTTCATCCAAAGAGGTTTCTGATTTTGTTAAATCCCAAAGAGCAAACGCTATAAGTTTGAAACTGCAAGGCACGCCTTCATTCTTCATAAACGGCAAACAAATCCAAAATCCCGCCTCGGTTGATGCCTTTAAGACCATAATTGAAAACGCTTTGAAAAACAAATAATTATTTTTCTTCGTTCTCGGGTTTTTCAGAGTGTACCACGAATACATCTTCAGAAGCGGCAACTTTTTCTTTTTCAAGATGTTCGATTCTTTGTGACAAGAATTTACCAATATCTTCTATGACTTCACCATTGTATCCTACACCCCCGGACTGCATTACAGCTTTGGTGTATTCATCGTTTCTTAAAAGTTCGTTTTCGTCTATTAATTTTTGAGCCGCTTCGAAATCTTCCGGACGATTGTGGGGTGAATTTTCCATTGACATAAATTTTGTTTATGTTATTATTAATGTTGGAACAAACATAGCCATTTTAACACAATTTTGGGAACACAAGGAGGTAAAAGTGATCAATACAATTTTACTTAAGGGCCATTTGTCAAAAAACAAGCTGAATCAAGCGTTAGAGGAGGTTAACTCCATACACTTCGGTAGCAGTAACAAAACTGTATCCATTGTTATTTCAAGTGACGGCGGTAATGCAGTCTCAGCGGTAGATTTTGTTTGTAGGTTGAATGGGCTGCCGCTCAAATATGAAGTTAAAATATACGAGGCGTCTTCAGCCGCGGCATACATTGCTCTTGCAATAGGTAGCGAACTTGAAATGAGCAAATCAGCCACACTTTCTATTCACCGAGGAGGAGTCACCTTGGGTCCGACCGAGATTGACAAGGAAGGAAAAGTGAGCAAACCTATTCTTGAGGGTTTGAGAAAATATGATACGGCTTTGATTGAAACAATGAAAAATTTCAATTTCAGTGAATGCACAGATGAATTGTATGCTACCGATTGGCTTCGGCTTCCTGCCGAGGAATGTCTCAAACGGGGCATTGTACAAAGATTGTTCTGACCAATCAAGGTCAAAAATAAAGGGGCGTCCAGGTGGCGCCTCTTTTTCTATCTATATACAAATAAAACGATCGTTCGAAATGGTGATAGTGAAAAATCAAACTATTATTTAGTATCAATTTTTGGAATAAAAAGCAAGCCGAGGATGGTAAAACCGGCCAGAAAATAAAAAGAAGCGGAATAAGAAAAGAAATAAATAACAGGCAGAGCAAAAAGCGGAGAAATCACATAAGAAAGAGGCCGAGTTAAACGGAAAAGACTGATAAGGCCAGTGTCTTCTTCTTTGACTTGTTTGAAAAAGTAACTTTCGGAGGAGACTTCGACCAAACTGGCGCCGATACGTGTGGCAAATAAGACCAATGCCCAAGTCAAAAATATCGGTGTGGTGATGGTTGGAATTACAAGTGTGGCAATAAACATTATAATGAAACCGACGATGATAAATTCTTTCTCGCCGATTTTTTTGTCGCTCAAAATGCCAGCCGGCAATTGGAAAATAGGGAAAGGTAAAAGCATAATAACAAAAACAAAGCCTATTTTATCCCAACCAAAACCCATTTCCTTACTTAATAAAAGCGGCAAGTAAATAACCATCCAGGAATAAAAAAAGTTAAGTATAAATTGGACGCCGATAATTCTGGCATTATCTCCGGCAGTCCATAATGAGCGCACCGCTTTTAAAATATTTGAATCAGTCGAGGTAGCCTTTTTGGTGTTTTTAAAAAAGAATAGGACTATAAATAAAAGGGGAACCAAAGCCAGCCCCGACAAAAAGTAAACTTTGCTGAAATTATTTTGGGCTATAAAAAAAACCAAAGCCAAAGGTGAAAGCGCCCAAGCCATATTTGAAATTGCCAGCATAATGCCGCGTTTGATACCGGTGGTGCCCTCGGTTTTTATTTCTTGCTCCAAATTTATATCAAGGCAAAAATAAAGTATTGAATCCGCTGATAAATGGATAAGAAAAAGAAGTATTAACAGAAGGGTAGCGCTCAAACTACCCATGCCAAATACCGCTAAAATCTCCAGAGATATAAAAAATGAAAAAATCCCTACACTGCCGTATTTTCGTAATAAAAACGGAGCAATGATAAGAAAAACGATTCCAAAGAGCGACCCCAAAATATAAAGAGCACCTAAAGTGCCATTATCGACAAATTTTTCCATCAGGGAAGAGTTTGTGTATGAAATTGACGCAAAATGCACCGCCATGAGAAATCCGGTCAAATACACCAACCACAATCTTTTCTTTGAACCCATCCTTACATTTTACCCGAAAAAATGGTTAAACTCCTAAAATCACGGGGATAACGATGGGATGTTTGGCGGTTTTTTGGAATAAGAATCGGGCGACGGCATCAGCTACGTTGCTCTTAATGCTTTCAAAATTAATCGGGTTGGTGCCGCGAGTAGATTCTTCAATGGCCTTTTTGATAATAAGACGAGTGTGGCCGAGAAGCTCTTGGGATTCGCGCAGGTAGACGAAACCGCGCGAAATTAAATCGGGCGATTTGCGTAATTTGCCGGTCTTGAGGTCAACGATGGCCACGACTACGAACATACCGTCATCCGAGAGCATTTTCCTGTCCCTGATGACGACTTCTTGGACATCGCCGACAGCGAAACCGTCAACCATTACCAGGTCGCTCGGCGCTTTTTCTTTGAGGATTTTTATTTTGTTGCCTTTATCGTAAATTTCTACGATGGAGCCGTTGTCCGGAATGACGACGTTTTCTCTAGGGAGCCCAATAGACTGCGCCAGCTCGGCGTGCTGACAAAGCATATAGTGGTTGCCGTGCACCGGCATGAAGAATTTGTAATCTATCCTCCCATGTATCCACCTGAGCTCGTCACGGTTGCCGTGGCCGGAAGCGTGAATGTCGGAATCAAGATAGGTGATGACTTTGGCTTCCGAACGGTAAAGATTGTCTTTGAGTTTTACTATGGATTTATAATTGGTCGGTATGATGGAAGAAGAGAGCAATATGGTATCAGTTTGTCTCAAATGCAGATACTTATGGCTTTTGTTGGCAATGCGCATTAAAGCTGAAAATTCTTCCCCTTGCGAGCCGGTCACAAGCATCACTATCCTATCTGGCGGATAATTCTCAATCTCTTCAACCGGAATTATGTTTTTTATTTCGGAGAGTTTAAGCATTTTTATTATTTCCAAATTTGTTTTCATGCTTCTGCCCTCAACCACAATTTTCTTGTTGTATTTTTCTGCTATCTTAATGATGGCGATGATACGCTCCACTTGGGAGGCAAATGTTCCGATAATAAGGCGGCTTTTGGTCTGCTTTATAAATTTTTCTATATTTTCGGTTACTACATTTTCGGCCAGAGAGAAGCCGGGCTTCTCGATGGAGGTGGAGTCCATAGTCAGGAGCAGCACTTTCATACCTTTGAATCTTTCGTATTGTCTTTCTTCTTCTTCTGTCGGCACACCTTTAATATTGTCCACCCGTACATCTTCAATGAAAACAATGTTGCCGTAAGGGGTGTGAATAATGAGTCCCATTGAATCGGGAATAGTGTGAGAAATGGGGAAGGTGGTTATTTTAATTTTGCCGCAGGTGATAGTTTCGTCGCCGTCAATCACTTTCACATCCAAGGGTTTCAAACTGGTAAATTCTTCCTGGCGCTTTTGAATCATAATGGCGGAAAACTGCCTGGCATAAATCGGCGGGTAGCCGATGCGGTCCATGATGTAAGGGATGCCGCCGATATGGTCAAGGTGGCCGTGAGTGATGAAAATACCGCGGATTTTTTCTTTCCTTTCCTCCAAATATTTGGTGTTCGGTAAGATATAATCAATACCCGGGGAATCCTCGTCTTTAAATTGAAAACCGACATCGACGACTATAATATCATCACCGATTTCCACCGCAGTCATATTTCTGCCGATTTCTTCGGCACCGCCGAGAGGTATTATCCTGATATTTTCTCCGACTTTTGGCAGAGAGAGGGTTTCCGGCGCCGATTTGGAATTGGCGTCCGGTTTGTGATTTTCTTCAAGGCCGAATCTGGCGTTAGGATTTGCGAAGCGTTTACGTGAAGAAAAAGAACGGGGGTTTCTTCTCGATGTATTTGCGGTTGAAGCGGCAGGTTTTGCCCCCCTGGGTTTTTCCGGAGCATGAAAGCTCCTGATTCTGTTCCTGCGGTGTTCGTCCATATTTTTAATTTAATTATTTACAAAAATTTTCCAAACTTTATCGGTTTCAATAAACCAACTATTAATAGAGAGGAATCTTTCATTGGCAGAAGAGATGTTGTTCAATGTTATATTTTTCACACTAGGCGATTTCAAATATAAAAAATCCGGAGAAAACAGAAAAATAGCCGGCACATCTTTTTGAATTTCGGAAACCACTATGGCTTTTTGGGTTGTCAAACTTTGGTTGTCGGTGGCTTTTTGCATCTCTTCCAACGCTTTGTCGGCGGTGATGTTTGTATAAAGTGAAATATTAAGTCCCGGGTCATTGCGTTCCGAAGAATGCCAGAACGGATAAAGGTCGCTGTGATTTTCCACTACTTCTCCGAAAAGCAGAGCGTCATATTTTCTCGGTTTTATTATATTTTGGCTTAAATCTCCGGCTTCAAAAACTTTCACAGTCACTATTGCCCCTAGTTTTTTCCAAGTGTCCGCCAAAATTTCCGCAGTTTGTTTCAATTCTGGCGCATCAGAAGTGGAGATGGAAAAACTGAACGAAGTCGTATCTTTTTTGATCTTTTTCTCGAGTATGCCGTCGGCGTTTGCTTTCCAGCCGTTATTTAAAAGCAAGGTTTTGGCCGCTTCAACGCTTCCTTCAGCTTTTACCGCATCTGTTTCGATATTTGCCGGTGTCGGGCCGTCAATCGCTTTGCCGAAACCCAAAAGCACTTCGTTCACGATTCTTTTTTTAGGAGCCGCGATTTCTAGAGCCTGTCTTATTTCTTTGTTTGAAAATACCGGAGCGGTGTTTTGATTGAGAAATACTCCGAAAACTCTGGGTAGATTGGCTTCATTAACCAAACTCGAATCGGGATTTATGCTTTTTACGCTAGCCGGACTGAGGCCGGAGGCGCTTTCCACTGTCAAATCTTTGTAAGCTTTGGTCAGTTCGGTTTCGTTTTGGAAAAATTTAAAAACAATAGATTTTATTTTCGGACTGCCGAGAGTATATTTTTTCCAGGCAGCCAGGGTTATGACGCTCGGTATGCCACCGGAATTTCTGGTAATTTTTTCCACTTTATAAGGGCCGGAACCGATTGGATTTATATTAAATTCGCTGAAGGGAAATTCTTCGGAAGAAACTTTTTCCCAAATGTGCTTCGGTAAAATACCCAAAGTTAGTGCCAACAAAAAAGGAGCGTAAGGTTTTTTTAAAGTAAATCTTATTTCTTTATCGTTTACTTTTTCCACCAGCACGCCGTCCCAGTTTGCTTTCCTGGGGCTTTTGATGACCGAATCCAAAGCTTTTTCAACGGTAAAAGCGACATCGTCGGCGGTCACAGGTTTGCCGTCATGGAAATAGGCATTGTCTTTGATTATGAAATCGTAAACCGTGCCGCCGTTTTGTGTCTCATAAGACTTTGTCAAATCCGGTTCAAACCCTCCTTTATCCGAAACTTTCAAAAGGCCCGAGTATATGAGAGAAGACAAATCTTTGTCAGTGTCGGAAAGGGCTAGCAGGGGATTTATAAATCTAGGAGACCCGACTACTCCTTCGGTGAAGCTGCCGCCGAAAACCGGCACTTCTACCAAAAATAAATTGTTGATTTGAAATAAAAGCATTATGCCACTAATGACTGCCACCGAAGCTGCCACAGAAAAAAATATTTTTTCGGAATGCTTCATTTTTTTCACCACCTCTTCTATTTTTACAATGAAGTTTGAGTGGTGAAAATTTACAAACAAGGCATTAAAAAAGGATTTAATTTTTGATTTCATTTATTTGCGAGCGAAAACTAGAAGCTTTAGTATAGCAAATTCAGGACCGTTGATGCAACAAAGAGGCAAGCGATGATGATAGTACCGCGAAATATCCAGAGTTCGGGGCCACGCCTGGTCCTCACTGCACCGTCCATACCGCTGCCGCCAAAGGCCGCGCCCAAAGAACCTTCAGATTGCTGAATAAGTATAAGAGCGCCCAGTATCACTGCCAAAACTATTTGAATGTAAGCCAACATAACGTTGAAAGAAAGTATAGCATATTTAAAATCTGGTGCAACGACCCCACCCCAAATTACACCACATAAAAAAAGCCAAGGGGAACCCTTGACACTTCCTACAAATTAGACGGTCGTCAAAAATGTAGGAAAAGATTTATACAAATAAAAAAGAACCCCTTATTTATACTCGTTGGGGTTCTGTGCGAGTCTACTTTGTATTCAAGCAATTATCGGACCAAAGTCTGGGTCTATTGCTATAGTTCCGTTAGGAACGGGTTCTCCGTCCCTGTAAAGTGCTGGACCGCCCATACTGAGAATTTGTCCTTCCAACTTGTCTTTGAGTCTATTGATGGTATTTAGAACACGTTGGCGGCTTGTGTCATCGCCGAGGTGTAGAACATTTGCCCGACCGCCACTGTAGTGCCAGTCAACCTGGGCGTTTGCCTCTTTTGCTATCAATTGAACCCAGCGCTCTACAGCATTGGATCTTCCATAAACAACGCAAACACCTTTGCCGTTCTTGAATATTTCTCTATTGCATGGAAGTGGTGTTGGTCCATCTGTTGCCATAATCAAGATCTCCTTATGTTGTTGACGACAATAAAACTACCTCCCTATATTATAGTAGATACACAAAATTTGTCAAGTTTGTTTAAAGGAAGAAAATCGTTATAATAACCCCCTTAATCCCCCTTACAACAAGGGGGAAATCGGAGGGGAACCTCTCTTGTTGTAAGAGAGGTCGAGACGAAGTCCGGGTGAGTTATTAATAATTTAAAATCATGAAAAAGAAAACCAAAGCAAAAACAGCAAAGAAAACGATAAAAAAAGTTTCAAATAATACAAGCAAAATCACTCCTTTAGGAGACAGGATTTTGCTTAAACCTATTTCTCAAGAAGATTTGAATACCACCGCATCGGGCATTATTATCCCTGACACAGTCAGCAAGGAAAAGCCTGAGCAAGGCACGGTCATTGCGGTAGGCGAGGGCAGATGGGAGGGCGGCAAAAGAGTGCCGATGAATATAAAAGTTGGTGATAAAGTAGTCTTTTCAAGATATGGATATGAGGAAGTTAAGTTAGATGGAGTTGAGTATTACATATTGAAAGAAGAAAATATTTTGGCAGTTATAAAAAATTAACCTAAAAATAGTATGGCAAAAATAATAATTTTTAACGAAGATGCGCGCAAATCACTGAAACGCGGCATAGACGCAGTCGCTAATGTGGTCAAAGTCACTATAGGCCCGAGGGGCAGAAATGTGGTTTTGGACAAGGGTTATGGCACACCGATGATAACTAACGATGGTGTTTCCATTGCTAAAGAAATCACACTGGCTGATAAATTTGAAAATATGGGCGCCGAAATTATCAAAGAAGTAGCTAATAAGACCAATGATGTAGCCGGAGACGGCACCACCACTTCAGTCATTTTGGCTCAAGCTATTGTCAGTGAAGGACTGAAACACGCCAGCATGGGTGTGAACGCCATGAGTTTGCGTGCTGGTATTGAAGAGGCAACAGGCAAGGCCGTCACTATTTTGGGCCAAATCGCCAAACCTATAAAAAATTCCGAAGAGATAAAACAAGTGGCCACCATTGCCGCCGAGTCTGAAGAAATAGGCAATATTATTGCTGAGACCATAGAAAAAGTCGGCAAAGATGGCGTAGTTACCGTGGAAGAATCACAAACTTTTGGCGTTGACAGTGAAGTGACCGAAGGACTGGAGATAGATAAAGGTTATGTTTCACCTTATATGATT
>CAYICK010000013.1:0-15286 GCA_964361905.1 uncultured Candidatus Saccharibacteria bacterium
GCTGGCCGTCTGGGAATCGGACGGCAATCGAGCGCTTGAGTCTCGTGGCTTAATATAAGTATATTTTACAAGATAATAATTATCAACACTCAAAACCTTTACTTATTCTTCCTAATCTAATATAATCTCATATAGTCATAATATTAGATTAATTAAATTATATGAATTACAAATTCAACAAAAGATTGAAAGATTTGCCGCAATCGATTTGGGAACTATTAAATAAAATAGACGAGATAAAAGGAAGATGGATGGGTGGAGCAACACTAAATCCTCAGGCTTTAGGGCGTCTGAAAAAATCTACACTCATTACTTCCACTGGCGCGTCTACTCGTATTGAAGGATCAAAACTTTCTGATGAGGATATCGAAAAAATGATACGTGGCCTTACTATGCAAAAATTTGCCGATAGAGACAAACAAGAAGTCAAAGGATACTACGAACTTTTGAATAATGTTTTTGAGGCGTGGAAAAATATTCCATTTTCTGAAAGCACGATTCAACATTTTCACAAAGAATTACTCAAATATGTTGAAAAAGACAAATTACACAGGGGCGAGTACAAAAAAGTGGAAAACAAAGTTCATATGATAGATGAGGCTGGTAACTCAATCGGTATACTTTTTGATACCACTCCGGCTTTTTTGACTCCAAAAGAAATGCTTGAGTTAACAGAGTGGACACAGCAAACTTTATCCGAAAAAGAAATTCACCCACTTCTTATTATTGGTAATTTTCTAGTAGAGTTTTTAAATATCCACCCCTTCCAAGATGGTAATGGGCGTATTTCTCGTGTTCTGACAAATTTACTCATGTTAAAAAACGGCTATCCATATATGCCGTATATTTCTCACGAAAAGCTTATTGAAAATAACAAAGCTGATTATTATGTAGCCCTACGAAGAAGCCAGAAAACTATCAAAACAGAAAATGAAAATATTGTTCCGTGGCTTGAATTCTTTATGCAAGTTTTGCTCGAGCAGGCCAAACAAGCTGTAGATTTGCTGTCTAAGGAAAATATTGAGATGCTCCTATCCCCAAAACAGTTATCTGTCTGGAAGTATCTTGAAAATGTTCATGAAGCAACTCCAGGAGAAATATCAAAGGCTACAAAAGTTACTAGACCAACTGTATCTCAAGCACTAGATGTTTTGATGCGTTTTAAAAAAGTTAAAAGAATGGGTCAAGGTAGGACAACTAGATATTCCAAAATATAAAATGGTCCAAATTACTGATGATCAGTTAAATCTGTATCTCTCAGTTTTCAAAGGCAGATCAGACGTATATGCCAGATATTGGGAGAAAAACGGCAAATCCGGATACAGCCCGGCGTATTCTTTTGATTGGAATGAATTTTTAGCTCATAAACAAAAAGGCGGGACTATAAACAATTTTGAGAATAAAAAATTAATTTCGATTACTAAAGATATTATCAGAAAACACTTATTAGGGGGCACCCTTTTAGGCGTGTACCCAATTCTCAAAGACAATACTTCATACTTTATAGCAGCGGATTTTGACGGAGAAAATTGGTTGGAAGATTCCAAGAAATATTTAGATGCGTGCAAAAAAGTTGGTATCACCGCATATCTTGAAAGGTCAAAATCGGGAAAGGGTGGTCATGTTTGGATATTTTTTGAAAATAATTACCCTTGTTATAAAAGCAGAGCCATTGCTACAGAATTAATCAGACAAGCTTTAGAATTATCAGTTTTTGAAAAAGAAGTCAGTTTTGACCGTCTCTTTCCAAACCAAGACACGATTACAAAAGGAGGATTTGACAATCTGATTGCTTTCCCGCTACAAGGAAAATATTTGGAGCAAGGTAATTCTGCTTTCGTTGACCCAAACACTGGAAATCCTTATACAAACCAATGGGATTTTCTGTCTAAAATTTATAAACACTCTGTGAAAGAATTAGATAAAATTTTCTCTAAAATAACCGGCAGCGAAAATATCTCTATTAACCACAAACAAGACAGTTCGGATAAATTGACTATATTTGTAGGTAAAAATATTCTTGTCCCAAGATCAGAATTAAATTCTGCAACAATTTCATTTTTAAAAGAAAAACTGAATTTTTTGAGCACTGAATATCTGACTAGAAAAAGACTCGGGAAATCAGTTTACAAAATCCAGAAATATTTTAAATTAGTTGAAGAATCCGGAGAAAATGTTTTTCTACCTAGAGGATTTTTAAATCAGTTTACATCTTTTTTGAAATCAAACGATATTAAATACAAAATCCTATACGAATATCCGAAAACAGAAGAAGTTAAATTTAAGAGTTTAATTAAATTAACTCCATCACAAGAAGAGGCTGTGAATAAAGCTTTCGAACAAACGCAGGGAGTAATAGTTGCTCCGCCTGGAAGCGGCAAAACAATGATTGGTATGGAACTAATAGCAAGAAGACAGTTGCCGTCATTGGTTCTTGTCCATAGAAAGCAGTTGCTCGACCAATGGGTAGACAGAATCCAGACATTTTTGAATATTCCAAAAATCAAAATCGGCACTTTCTCTGGCACAAGAAAGAAAGTTGGAAAAGAGATTACTGTAGCGTTAATGCAGAGCTTGGCCAGATACAAAAATATTGCCGAACTAGGAAATAAATTCGGGATGATAATTGTGGACGAATGTCACCATATACCAGCTAAAACTTTTAGAGAAGTTATAGCAAATCTAAATTCCCAATATCTGTATGGATTAACTGCTACTCCAAAACGTAAACATAACGATGAGCAACTTATTTATGTTTATATTGGAGACATAATTACAGAAATGGAAGGGGATAGTTTCAGTGAAGAAAATACAGATAATACCGTTTTCAAAAAACCAAAAGTTATTATTAAAGAGACTGGTTTAGAAATTTCATTTCAATGGAAAACAGACAGATTCCAACTTTTGGCTAAAATATTAAGTTTTGATACAGCAAGGAACAAGTTAATAACTGAGGATATTTTGGAGCAGGTGAAAGATGGGAATAAAGTGCTGGTTCTGAGTGAAAGAAAAGAACACTTAGAAATTTTAGAGCTATGCCTTAAGGGTAAATGCGAAACTATTGTTATTTCAGGAGATGATTCTGCTCCCAAAAGAACCTCAAAACTAAAACAGATAAAAGACGGTCATTACAACGTCATCTTATCCACTGGTCAATTTTTTGGAGAGGGGTTGGATATAAAAAACATTTCAACTTTGATTTTAGCTTTTCCATTTTCATTTGAAGGAAAACTGATCCAGTATATAGGGAGACTTTTGCACAGTGCAAATCCTAAATTCGTTTTCGATTATAGAGATAAAAAAGTAGTTTTCCTAGAAAGACAGTTCAAGGAGAGAAATAGATATTACAAAAAGAATTTATAACCCTTCATTTTTTAAATCCTTTAAATATTTATCAATTTCTTCTACCCTAATATTGTGTGTGTTCACAATAAAATAGTGGAATCTCAGAAATGGTATTGGTTCATTGCATTCTTTGATCAGATTTTCAACATAATCACCAGAAGCTACATCAATTGGAATGAGACTGTTTATTTTTACATACACATTTCCCCATTCAATTTTCTCAGATTTTGAGTGATATTTTTTGTCTATATTTTTTAAAGTTTCTTCAACTTTATTTTTATCATTCTGTGCCAATGTTTTTTCTTTCAAAGTGCTTACAACGAAACAATATCGAAGTTTTTGATCTTTACCCCCTAATCCTCCAATTATTAAATCTTGCGTTTCTCCGAGTATTTTTGAAAGACCCTCTCCTAACACATTATTCTGACATTCCTGCCAAGCCAAAACTGCCCAAGATTGAAGTCCTGGATCAGGGTTTTTAAGATATTTTTGTATTCCGTACAAAGAACGCAAATCATTGCTGTGGGCCAATATAAAAAGTGTGTTTTTCTTATCCCGCAAAGGAGTTTTCTTTTTTAACAAATCACCAATTATTTTAATTTTATCTTCCTTCGGTATTTTAGTTTTTATATGCTTGTTGTGATAATCAATATACTCTGATTGTATTTCAGTCGAAATGACAGTTTCTGAAATAACCCCTGCAATATTTTTCGTATTTTTCTTCTTTTTATCTTCCATAAAAAATTATTACTATGCGACTTGAGCGCTCGAGTACCTATTGACAAACGAGCTAGCTCGTGTTGGCTGGGAGAGAAGGAGTCGGACCTTCATTGAGTGCTTCAAAGGCACCTGTCCTACCGTTAGACGATCTCCCAATTTATCCCGCATAGTTGGAAACGATGTGGGATTACGCCAAAATATTATCACATTTAAGCTCATTAGTAAAAATTATTTTTTTATTTGGAACCTTTCGTACGAATAAGGTATATATGAATTATTCGAGTGAGTTTATGGCTGAAAAAATTTTATGGCCTTTGTCGCTCATTTTGTAAAACATAAGAACGCTTCTCTGTTCCCTATCCAAAAGTCCGGAGGTGTAAAGAATAGATAAGTGTTTGGATGTGGAACGAAAAGAAAGTTTGATCTGCTTGGCAATACTGCCGACAGATAATTCTTTGTTGCCTCGCAGGCAATTCAATATAGCAAGCCTCCTTCTATTAGCCACCGATTTCAGTGTTTTTTCTAATTCTACTTCAATCATCTTTTTATTATAGTACTATTCGTACGAATAAGGTAGTAGTTAATGGCTGGTATTTTTTAATGACAAACAAACCCCCTTGATTTCTCGCGGGGCGGACGTGTGAGACGAATTCCTAAACACCCAAAAGCAGCTTCGGGAGAAGCTTCTTCTGGGCATTTTTTAGCTCAATCACATATTATTTGATTTATTGCTATTAATTGCGGGGTTTGACGAACATTTTTGCTGTGAAGAACAGGCTGTCTGACCAAGCGAGTTCCTAGGAACAAACTTGGAGATGCGCGATATCTTCTATCAGCGCTAATAATTGATTAAATTTCGTTCACCCGTTGAATTAAATTTCTTCAGCTTCTTGGTGCGCTTATAATTATCGACCTACATCAGTTAAGACTGTTTCCAAAAGAATATTGTTACTTGACTAGATTGATTATGAATTCCATATCAATCTATCTTTGCGAAAAAGTATCAAGGCTATGTGATAGATGCCGAAGGTGATGAAAAAAGCCGAAAGCACATCAATAGTGTAATGCATATGGGAAAGCAAAACCACAACAGCAAAACCCAAAGAAAAGAATAATGAAGTATAACGGAGGAATTTTTCTTTCCAAAAAATTAGCGCGAGGAGGAACGGCAAACCGGTATGACCTGAGAAAAATAAATCGGCGCCGAATGTCAGTTTACTCAAAATATCGGAGCTGATAGCGAGTTGTGACGGGAACGGCCCGATATGGGTCAAAGTGATAAATATAGCCCTTATGATAATGAACAGAGAAACGCTTTTAACGACGAATGGCGTTTGTTGGGGTCTTATTAAGCAAATGAGAACCAAAAAGAAGAAAAATATAAAAGAACCATATACGAACAAACCGTCCAAATCATAAACTCTGATATTGGAAAGTATAATATCGGTAACCGAATTACTAGCGATTCTGGTGGCATACATACCGGCATAAAAATTCACAATAAGCGCTATGGCGAGTATGGCAAAAGAAGCAACCAGAGACATAATAAACACCTTGTCTTTAAAATGAATTTTGTATTTTGCCTTAATTTGCTCCATACCGATCTATTATGTCATATTTCGGCAGAAATTTCAGCCTGCTCTTTTTCACCTTTGTTTTTGAGTTTAACTAGCAAATCAGCCGCCGCAGTCATATATAGTTCCGGATTGTCTCCTATCTCCCCATGTCCTCCGCGGAGAGAAAGAAAGCCGTCAAGCATATCTTCTTTGACTGTTTCTTGAATCCTATCCATAGGAAATACAGGGTCTTCGGTGCCGGCCATTACAGCGATTTTTATACCTTTTTCTTCGTGCAAGAATCTAAGCAGGTCGTGTATTTGGCTTTTGGAAATATCTTTAGCTTCATTGAGAGACCGTATGGGATTTTTTAAATATTTAATAAATCCGGATATCAATCCCTCAACTTTTTTCTGGGCTTCTTTGCGAGAAATTTTGTATTGCTCAGCTTCTTCTTCGGACAATCCTTCCGGTACTGGCAGAGTATCAAGGTCTAGTTTGTTTGCGTCCTGCTGGGAAAATCCTTTCATTAATCTGCCAAAAGTATCTTCACCAATTAGTCCGGCGGGCGCATATAAAACTATGTTTCTGAATTTTTCAGGGTAAAGTGCTGCGGCGATTACCAAATTTATTGCTCCTTCGGAATGAGTAATAGCATCAGTTTGATTAATATTTTTTGCGCCTAAAACATCCAAAATATTAAATGCCTTGCGTAATTCCTCATAAGGATAATCTTCAAAATCTTCTTTTGGAATTTCACTAAGGATTTCTTTCATGTCGCCACCAAATCGTGGGTGGTCAAGAGAAATCACCCTACGACCTTGCTCGGAAAGTGTCCCAATAGCATTTTTGTAAATATTAGTAGCACATGACCATGATGGCGCAAAAAATACCGGTATTTCATCTTTTAATTTTTCGGGCCTTACATCTACTACTTCCGCTGTTCCTCCGGCTACTTTTATTTGTTCTCTTTTGGCAAACTGTTCATCAAAAGAACTCTTTTCTTCCTGCTTTGAACTTAAATTCAATGATTCTATACTCATGATTTTTTAATTATTTTTTAATAAAATCATCAATGATTTTTTCTAAATGGTGTTCCAAGAGATAAAGGGGTCGGTGGAAAAGAACATAAACGTTGGCCAAGAGGAATATGAAAGCAAAAAATTTGAGCGACCAATAAGCAAAGCCGAATAAAATTCCAGTAAGGCATAAGGCGCAAAGCAAAATTCCCAATATATCTATCCTTATTTTTCTATAAAGCAGTTTTGAAAATCCGGTAAGCGAAACCAGGAAAACATATTTAAGACTGGCAATTATAAACAAAAACAAATTTATAAGAACGAAATTTACAGGAGAATTAAAAACCAGGGGCATAATGGCCAAACAAAGGCCTAATAGAAAATCACAAAGACCTTGGATCCAATTGCCTCGGGGAGTAATGGTTGCGAAAGCTCTGACAGAAAAATAAGTATTTATGAGCAGAGTTAAATAAAAAATAGAAATAGCGGGAGATTGCGGGTATATATTAAATTTGTAAACAACAATAAGCGCCCAGAAAAAGAATAAAAAAGAAACGAACCAAGCTTTGGTTATCGCTTGCTGGCTAAAATTACCTGACATCTGCATAAGTTTTGGTTAAAGGTTTTTTAAACATTACTTCCCACAGGAAATTCAGGCCGTAAGTCCAAAAAGCTTTGAACAATCCTTCATGCAAAAGACGGCGGCCGGAAGTGCGGATAAAAAAATTCATTTTGAATTTCACTTTGCCGTATGGCGCGATCCTGCGGGCCAAGTCGGTATCTTCTCCGTAAAAAGCCACTTCTGTCGTGTTGAAGCCTCCAATCTTTTCCACTACTTCTTTTTTAACAACGAAATTTCCACCTAAAACCATATAACCTACTATTCGGTATGTTATGGGAGCCGAGAGCCACCAGCTGATATTAGCGAAAAAATTGTAAAATGGCGATAAATCATAATATCTGTAAGGTCCACTCAAGGATATAAGCTTTTCATTTTTTTCAAACTCTTTCAAAACTTCAGGGAGCCAATTTGGAGAAAGCCTGCAGTCGGCATCAATATAGGCCAGCAAGTCGCCTTTGGCTTCTTCAAAACCTTTTTGCCTGGCCCAAAGCAAACCTTTATTTGGTTGTTTTACCACTCGGACGAAGGGAAAACTCTCGGCGATTTCCGCGGTTCTATCAGTGCAGACATTATCTACCACAATAACTTCAAACAAATCGTTTGCATATTTTTGCACACTTGCGAGGCACTCGCCTATATAGTTCTCCTCGTTATATGCCGGTATGATTAAACTTATTTTCACCCCGTTAGAAGTTTTCATGTTTTGTATTTATCTGATGATTGTCCATTCTTTTGATTTGGCTTTGCCAAAAATGCTGACCCAAATAGTGTTTATCATCCAGATTGACAAAAGTTTTAGCCAGCCCAAATTGTGCGACCGGCGGCTGGTGTGGAAAACTTCAAGAGAACCGAAGTAACGCACCTTGCCGATTTTTGATAATTTATCAAACATATCGGAGTCTTCTCTGGTTATCAAATGTTCGCTGAAACCGCCCACTTTTTCAAAAGCCTCTTTTCTCATCATCTGGAATTTGCCTGAAGCCTCGCCCATATCAAGATAATTATCTTTGACCATTATGATGAGATTAAAAAAGAAATGCACTATTTTGTCCCCAAAAGTTTCAAGTTCCGGTACGACGCTCAACTTCCCTGTCAGCGCGGCCAGTTTTTTATCTTTTTCAAAATGCAGTAGGGCTTGGTTGAAAAACTCGTTCGGATTTTTGATGGTGGCGCTGGAATCCAAAAAAACGAAAAATTCACCGCTGGCATATTTGGCGCCAAAGTTGCGATTGGCCGCGATGGATTTGGTTTTTTCGTGAGCCAGGACTTTTATTTTGTCGCCGTATTTTTCCAATATCTCCAGAGTTTTGTCGGTACTGGCATCGTCACTGACGATTATTTCTTTATCCAGCGACAAACTCAAAAGACAATTCAAAGTTCTCTCAATATATTTTTCTTCGTTGCGAGCCGGAACAATGATGCTTAGTTTCATAATTATTGTAAATTAGCTTTTTCTTTAAAATATTTGAATAATCTTAGGACCGCAAAAATAATGATTGCCACTGCGGCTAGCATAGATATTTTACCCATTATACCGTTTATCTTCAAATAAAGATTGCCAAAAAAGAAACCTACCGAAATCAATATGCCAGTCCATATGAGCTGACCCAGAGCATTTATGCCCATAAACTGGCCGAACGGGACTCTCGACATACCGGCTGAAAACAAAACTGGGATGGCGAAGCCCAAGCCGTTGCTCACCTTGGAGGCAAAAAGCAAAATGTATTTGCGGACTTGGAAAATGTTTTTAATCCTTTCGACGTGCCGCTCGTTTATGCCGAAGCGCTGGCCGAACCGATCGATGAATTTTTTGCCGAAATGATAGCCGAGGAAATACCAAACTACGTCGCCTAAGAGGTCTCCCATCATGAGAGCAATATAAATCGGCCAGAAGCTAAAATAACCGGCAACCAAAATGGCTCCGCAAAGCATGGAAATATAAGGCCCTTCAACGAAGCCCACGAGCAGTATGACTGCGTAAACCAGATATTGGTGGGCTAAGTATATCGAGATAAGCCAAGCTTCCATAATTATTTAATCATAGCATTTTTGGTATTTTATTTTTAGTTTCCGCAAGATTCAATAATGGCAAGTTCAATGGGTAGCTCGGCTATAGTGGCATAAGCTTGGCGCGAATGAGCTTCAAGAAATGCGAGCAAAGTTTTGGAGTTTATGTTTTTGGCGGTTTTGGAGAGCTCTGACAATTTTTCAAATTCTTCTTCACCGGTTTCATCTATTACCAGATTTTTCATATCGGGAGCGAAACGCAAAAGCAAAACGAAACGCAACGAACGCAAAATCATTTTCAGGAAAACTTCCATATCGGCATTTTCCTCGCTGGCTTTTCTTACTGCCCCGATTCCCTTCTCAGTATTTTGTAGAGCTATACTTTCTAATACTTCCAAAACCAAAGATTCTTTGGGCGCGCCCAAGACATTTTCAATTTCGGCATGTGAAAGTTTGGTACTTTGGTCCGCCGAAGCTTTAGCGAAGGAGACTCCTTTATGAGAATGCATAGCTTTTTGCAAAATGGAAAGTGCGTCACGGAAAGAGCCGTCAGCGAGCGTGGCGATGAGCGCGGCAGACTTTTTTTCTATTTCGTATTTTTCCTCTTTTGCAACTTTCAAAATGGACTCCACCAAAATCTGGTGTGCGGGTTTTTTGAAAGCGAAGCATTCGCAACGCGAAACTACGGTATCCGGCAGTTTATGAGCTTCGGTGGTAGCCATGATGAAAATTACATGCTCCGGCGGTTCCTCCAAAGTTTTGAGGAATGCGTTCCAAGCTTCTTTAGTCAGCATATGCACTTCATCCACTATATAAACTTTATATTTTGAAGAATATGGGTAAGTATGCACGGCGTCTCTTATTTCCCTGATTTCATCAATACCGCGGTTTGAAGCGCCGTCTATTTCATAAATATCTTCAGGATTTACTCCGAGGGATTTGGCAAAAATGCGGGCGACCGAGGTTTTGCCGGTACCGCGGCTACCGGAAAATAAGTAAGCATGGGAAACTTTGCCCATTTTGGCTTCGTTTTCCAAAACACTCACAATATGCTCCTGCCCCTTCACTTCCCCAAAATTCTGCGGCCTGTATTTCCTATATAAAGCGATTTCCATGTGGTTATTCTATATCAAAATATGATAAAATAAAATCATGTCATTTTCTCATAAAATCAGAGTCGGAGTTTTGCGCGGGGGCCCTAGCCCGGAGTATGAAGTGTCTCTCAAAACCGGAGGCACTATTTTGGCTAACTTGCCGGAAGAATTTGAGCCGCTCGATATTTTTATTTCCAAAGATGGCGCGTGGCATGCCAGAGGTTTAGAAAAAAGTCCTTATGATATTTTGAAAACCGTTGATGTAGTGGTCAACGCTTTGCATGGCGCTTATGGTGAAGATGGCACGGTTCAAAAACTCCTAGAACAATTCAATATTCCTTACACCGGTTCTGATTCCATAGCTTCGGCTCTGGGAATGAATAAAATAATGTCCAAAGACATTTTTAACCGTTATGGTTTCAAAACTCCGCATCATATATTGATAAATGAAAACGAAAAAAATTTGGTGAGTAAAATAAACCAAAGTCTACCCTTTCCTATAATTATAAAGCCGATAAAATCGGGTTCTTCCCTGGGAATTTCTTTTGCAAACAAAGTCGGAGAGATAAAGGAATCTTTAGAAAAATCTTTCAGGCATTCACCCGACCTTATGGTGGAAGAATACATTGAGGGAAAAGAAGCGGCTTGCGGAGTGATAGAGGGTTTTCGCGGACAAAAATTTTATACTCTACTGCCGATTGGTAATTTTGGTGAAAATGAAAATGCGCAAATACAAGAAGCGGCCAAAACAATACATCAAGCTTTGGGCTTGAGGCATTATTCCGGTTCTGATTTTATTGTTCACCCTAAACGCGGTCTCTTTGTACTGGAAGCCAACAGTCTGCCGGAGCTGACGCATCGCTCTTCTTTCATCAAATCTCTGGAAGCTGTCGGCGGCAATATAGGCCAATTTCTTTCTCATCTTCTCTCTCGCACATTAGAACAGTCTTAGTCAGTTTTTCCTTTGTTGCCATTTTGCCGATCCTCAGATTTTTTATTTTCACCATCATTCAATTCAATAATAGCTCTCTTGTGTTCGGAGATTGATGATTCGAAATCATATTTTATTTTATCTGCTTCTTCGGTTCGGCCACTGTTTTTCAGTTCATCTAGGTGATTTTTTACTTCTTTGGTTTGATCTCCAAAATTATCTTTGATCTCTTGCTTGGTTTCTTGGTTTATGGGTATTTTTTTTACAACCATTTGTTCAACTTCTTGCAGACGATTAATGGCTTGAGTGGCATGAACTTCTGCTTTTGCTTTAGCTCCTATGGCGGTGAAAGATTGCATTTTTTCATCCAGCATTTTTATAGAATAAAGTTTTTCGCCCGGTAATGAATTTTTGGCGGCCAGGACAGTGCCGCTTGTCAGGGACACTACAAGGATAGCCGATACGGCCGTTATCGCAAAAGTTTTGTGCCTTACGAAAATAAGCCATGGATTGTAGTATGGCGATTTGATTTTTTGTACCGGATTTTCGTTTACGAAAATTTCCAGATTGGAAAAAATTTTCGCTTTTTCACCGGCATCAAGGTTTTCTTTTTTTATTTTTGCAAATAATCTTTCCATGTTATTTTTTTATAATTTATCTTTATATTTATTCATGATTATTTTCAACTGTTTGATTCCCCGATTGAGCTGCACCGAAACTGTGTTATTCGGCCGGCCGGTTATTTCGGCTATTTCGGAAATATCTTTGTTTTCGGAAAATCTGAGAAACAAAACCTCGGCATAAATTTCAGGTAACTCGTTAACCAACTTCATAGCCTTTTCTCCATCCAACTTTTCAATCAGAGAATCGGTATCATCAAACCCCGGGTCGTATCCATCTTCAGCCATAGTTTCAAGAGAATCAAGCTTGTTGTCTCTCCGGTCCTGTCTCCTATATTCATCTATGACGGCATTGCCGGCCGCTTTGTATAAGAACGCTCTCATGTTATCAATTTTGCCGTTTTTGGTCATATAAACCCAGGTTCTCATGAAAACATCTTGCAATATATCCTTGGCCTTTTCCCTATCACTCAGCTTGAAAATGACGAACCTGAATATTTCGTTTGAATACAAGTCATACGAATTCAAGAATGTTTTTTCAAAGGTTTCCATATATTTAGACGACAAACATCAACTAATTATGACATAAAATAAAATCGATTTTTATCGAGTGGACCTAGGCGGAATTGGACCGCCGTCTCGGCAATGCGAATGCCGTGTTCTACCACTTAACTATAGGCCCATGCTTGTACCGCGAAGCCCCGATGGCCATCGGGGCGAAGTGGTAGTGCGCCTTATAGGGTTCGAACCTATGACCTCGCGAATGTGAATCGCGCGCTCTAACCAACTGAGCTAAAGACGCAAATATTATCCCCATTTGATTCTAACAGAATGATTATAATTGTGGTACCTTTCTTCTGGAAGGCTCTTTTTAATAATACACATCATACTTGACATAAAATACAGTATGGTATATAATAGGGGTTAGAAGCTCGTCTGGGCAATAAATTAGGTAAAAAGGTTATATTTCCCTCTTTTGGGAAGATCTGAGTATCTCTTTTGGGCAAAGTGCCCAGAGAGAAAAATTCTTCTTTTAAAAGGAGGAAAATATGGGAAGCATAACGAATTTCGTTACAGATATTATCGCTGGCAATAGTTTGCTGGCGAATAACGGAGAAAAATCCGTACAACAAGCCAGGCGGCTGAAAACATTAAGTTGTCTTTGGCTGGTCAGGAAGACGTACAAAAGGTCAAGGTATGCTTTCAGCTATCTTGAACTGGTGAAAAACCTTATGCACAAAAACCGGGTAACGATTTATGTATCGACCAGGAACGATAAAGTTTCCAGCACGGTTTCCGTGTTTGGGGACTCACCGAAGGGGTTGCCTCTTGATTCGATATATCGCTCTGAGACGGACGCTTTGCGTGCGCAGGGCAAGAAGATCGCTGAAGTCGGCAAAATCGCCTCGTTTGGTGCCGCGTCCGCCGTGATTTCAGAGGTGTGGGACCTCATGAGTGGGATCCGTAAGTATTCAGTCGATAATGGAATTGAGTACTTGTGTATCGCAATCAATCCTAGTCACGAATTTCTCTACCGGAAAATAGGCTTTATTTCCGTGGGTAATGTTAAAACTCACCCCGGAGTCAAAGCTCCAGCCGTATTCATGAAAGTGAATGTGCCGGAGTGGATGGAAAAAAGAAAGACTAATTGTTGTTTGTAACTTATAACTTATACTCCCCGGCCTTTTCAAGCCGCGGATCGAGCTCATCGGGTCAAAGGTAACACTTTGGCAGGATTAGCAACAAAAGGCCCCGGCGCTGCTCGCAGGGCCTTTTTTAATTAAGGCGGGGCATGTGGCGGAATTAGAAGCTATTACAATCTGTGGGAGTATGTACTATAATAAAAAAGTTCCATGTTTACAAAGGAAATATTTGAAGATTAAAAAATCCCCATACATTATAGAATCACGCCGAGGTGGTGGAATTGGTAGACACGCTAGCTTCAGGAGCTAGTGGGAGCAATCCCGTGGAGGTTCAAATCCTCTCCCCGGCACAGATGATCTGTACCCCATAAAGTGGACACAGATTTCAAAATCCATTGGTTTCTTTTGTTAGAATTAGTAATTAATTAACAAAAGAACATGAGAACAATATTTTCAAATGAGGAGGTTGCTATACTGAAGCAAAATCCATGCGTTTTTAGTTGTACCTGTAATTTAATCAACTACACCTATGAATTCAAGAAATGCGCACTAGAACTGCGCGAAAGTGGAGTTTCTGCCAAAGAGATCTGGAGACGATCGGGTTTTGATGTTACAAGATGGAAAAAGCATTACTTCCGTCTGACCATCCGCGATTGGAAGCGAGTCGTGGAAAAGAACGGGATCGAGGGATTAAAGAAACCAGGAGGCGTGCAGTTCGACAGGGGGCCGATTTATACGAAAATCGATACGATCAAACGCTTAGAACTTCAGGTTAAATATCTCAAAGCTGAGAACGATTTTTTAGCCGAACTCCGGGCCAAAAGAGCGGAGTCAAACTCAGGCCAAATCAAAAATATCAGGTCATCAAACAATTAGGTGATGATGTGAACATTCTCTGCAAACTGGCACGTGTTTCCAGGAGCGGATATTACAAATGGTTGAGGCATGCACTTGAACCAGACAAAGATTACAGAGATTATCTTAAAATCAAGGAAGTCTTTGACAAAGGCAAAGGCAAATATGGCTGGAGAAGCGTTAAAATGAGGCTTCTTCGGATGAATCACAAGAAGATACAGCGAATTATGAGGAAGTATGGGTTGGTCGCCAAAGTGAGGAGAAAGAACCCATACAAAGCAATCATGAAAAAGAGAATGGAGCACAGGATATTTCCCAACAAGCTGGAGAGAAAATTCAATCAAGCCGTTCCTTTCAAAGTTTTCTGTACAGACATCACCTACATACCATTCCGAAATGCATTCGCGTATCTTTCCGTCATCAAAGATATCGCCACCGGCGAAGTTGTAGCCTGGAATCTTTCTTTGTATCTTGAAATGACTTTGGTCACGGAAACAGTGAGAAGAATACCTCTTAATTCGTGCGAAAACATCATGATTCATTCTGATCAGGGATTTCATTACACCAACCCCTTTTACATTGAAATCGTGAGGGAGTTGAAAATGATTCAGTCTATGTCCGGCAAAGGAAATTGTATCGACAATGCACCAATTGAATCATTCTTCGGTCATATGAAAGATGAACTTGATTACAAGTCCTGCACATCGTTCGAGGAACTTCGTTTGAAAATTAATGAATATATGAGATACTACAATCACGAAAGAAAGCAGTGGACAAGAAACAAGATGACGCCTGTTGAATACAGAAATCATCTTTTGGCAAGGAGAGGTTAGAGGATTCTAAAATGTCTACTAAAAGGGGTACACATCAAAAT
>CAYICK010000014.1:0-14441 GCA_964361905.1 uncultured Candidatus Saccharibacteria bacterium
GTGGGAGACAAGCTCGCCGGCCGCCACGGCAACAAAGGAGTTATTTCCAAAATATTGCCGGTGGAAGATATGCCTTATACCGCCGACGGTACGCCTATTGATATGATTCTCACTCCGCTCGGCGTGCCTTCCCGTATGAACTTGGGTCAGATATTGGAGATGCACTTGGGACTGGCCGCCAAAACTTTGAACTACCAAGCTATCGTGCCTCCGTTTACCGGCGCGACCGATAAAGAAATCAAGGAAGAGTTGAGGAAGGCCGGCTGGAACGAAAACGGCAAAATGCAACTTTATGACGGCCGGACCGGAGAAGCTTTCAAACAAGAAACGGCTGTCGGCTATATGTATATGCTCAAACTTGACCATATGGTTGAAGACAAAATTCATATGCGTTCTATCGGTCCTTACTCTCTCATCACTCAGCAACCTTTGGGCGGTAAAGCTCAAGGCGGCGGCCAGAGATTTGGAGAAATGGAAGTCTGGGCGCTTCTTGGCCACGGAGCGGCATACACACTCCGAGAGATGCTCACAATCAAGTCCGATGACATTGTCGGCCGCAGCGCCACCTTTGATGCTATTGTCAAAGGCGAAAGAATACAGGGAGAAAACTTACCAGCAGCTTTCAATGTTTTAGTAAGCAATCTTCGAGGATTAGCACTCAATATTGAACTCTTAAAAAGTAATCCCATAAAAAATGATTAACAAAAACCCAACCACAGACTTCGACCTCATAAAAATTTCTCTCGCATCACCCGAATCAATCGCCAGCTGGTCACACGGCGAAGTCACCAAATCGGAAACCATAAATTACCGCACTCAAAGAAGCGAGCGCCACGGTCTTTTTGACGAAAAAATATTCGGCCCGGACAAAGATTACGAATGTTATTGCGGTAAATACAAAGGCATTAGATACAAAGGCATCATCTGCGAAAAGTGTGGCGTAGAGATAACACGTTCTATAGTTCGTAGAGAACGAATGGGGCATATAGACTTATCGGCTCCGGTAGCTCACATCTGGTTTTTGAAGAGTATGCCTTCACGCATCGCCCTCCTCTTGGGCACTACTTCCGCTGATGTAGAAAAAGTGATTTATTTCGCCGGCTATATCATCACCAAAGTTTCAAACGAAGAAAAACAGGGAATTTTGCGCGATTTGGATGCCGAATTTAAATCAAGAATAAAAAACGTCACCGAAGAAAAAGAAAAAGATGACCTCAAAGAAAAACTCTTACAGAGAAAAAAAGAAATCGAGAGTATCGTGGAGGGTAAAGTAATAGACGAGGTGGTTTATCACAATTATTCCGTAAAATACGGGACTTTCTTTGAAGCCAAGATAGGAGCTGAGGCTATTTACAACATATTCAGAACTTTGGATTTGGAAAAAATGGAAGAAAATATCAAGAAAGAGCTTGAAAGTTCAA
Organism: uncultured Candidatus Saccharibacteria bacterium; assembly: GCA_964361905.1. Lineage (GTDB taxonomy): Bacteria > Patescibacteriota > Minisyncoccia > Phycocordibacterales > WO2-35-19 > WO2-35-19. The sequence goes on from CAYICK010000014.1 coordinate 1,422, forward strand.
AATCCATTGACTCGGCCAAAATTGCCAAAAGACTTTCTTTGGTTCAAGCTATGCTCCGCTCCGGCACTCGTCCGGAATGGATGTTTTTGACCCGCATTCCGGTCATACCGCCGGCCATGAGACCGATGGTGCCTCTCGATGGCGGCCGCTATGCCACTTCCGACGTGAATGACTTATATAGGAGGGTCATAAACAGGAACAACAGGCTGAAAAAGCTGAAAGAAATAAGCGCGCCGGATGTCATTTTGAGAAATGAAAAAAGAATTTTGCAGGAAGCGGTAGACGCTCTCATAGACAATTCCATCAGACACAACAACAGCCAGCAAGCTACCTCCACCGCTAACAAATCCAGAGAACTTAAATCTTTGGCTGATAATCTCAAAGGCAAGAGAGGACTTTTCCGCCAAAACCTTTTGGGTAAACGCGTCGACTATTCCGGCAGATCGGTTATCGTCGTCGGTCCGGAACTTAAACTGCATCAGTGCGGTCTGCCCAAGCATATGGCTCTGGAACTTTTCAAACCGTTCGTCATATCCCAACTTTTGAAACAAGAACTGGCTTACAACGTCCGTGGCGCCAGCCGACTCATAGACGACAAGATTCCGGAAGTCTGGGCGATTTTGGAAGAAGTTATCAAAGAAAAATACGTCTTACTCAACAGAGCGCCTACTTTGCACCGACTCGGTATTCAGGCGTTCAAACCGATTCTTATTGAAGGTAATGCTATCAGACTTCACCCTCTGGTTTGCAGCGCGTTCAACGCGGACTTCGACGGTGACCAAATGGCTGTACACATTCCGCTTTCCCCCGAAGCTCAATTGGAAGCCAGGATGATTATGGCTTCCGATAAAAACATATTGAAACCGGGTTCCGGAGATACTACCATTTCAAACAAACCGCTTGATATAATTCTCGGTTGTTATTGGATGACCAAAGATGTAAACGGCGAGAAGGGCGAGGGCATGATATTCCCCAGTCCAAACGCGGCGATAACCGCTTATGATTTCGGTGTTGTGGATTACCGGGCCAAAATAAAAGTATTGGCCAGCGACTCGCTTAAATACGCTCAGTATAAGGAAGGATTATTTGAAACCAGTATCGGCCGGCTCCTGTTCAACTCCATATTGCCAAGCGACTACCCTTTCATTAATGCGGAAATAGATAAGAAAAAACTTTCTGTTATGATTGACGACCTGATTACCCGTTATGGCATCGAAGCCATTCCTTCCATAATGGATAAAATAAAAGATTTCGGTTTCAACTTCGCCACTGTTTCCGGCATCACTTGGAGTATTGAAGATGTGGTGGTGCCAAAAAACAAATATGAAATCATAGGCAAAGCCAAAGAAAAAGTCAATTTAGTCCAAGAACAATACGATAACGGATTACTTTCCCACGCTGAAAAAAGATTAAAAAATATTGAAATCTGGACTGGTACGAAAGACAAAATTGAAAAATCGATACAGGAATCAATGGATAAAACAGGTTCGGTTTATGACCTCGTCAAATCCGGCGCCAGAGGTTCTATGGGCCAGTTAACCCAGATGGCCGGTATGAAAGGTCTCATCGTCAACACGGCCGGAGAAACCATTGATTTTCCCATTATTTCTTCTAACAAAGAGGGGCTCACACCGATTGAATATTTCATCACTACTCACGGCGCCAGGAAGGGTCTCGCTGACACCGCTCTCAATACTGCCAAAGCCGGATATCTCACCAGGAAACTTTTTGATGTCGCGCAAGATTGTCTTATAACCGAAGATGATTGCGGAAGCCGCGATGGTGTCATACTTTCCAAAATAACTTCTTCGGGTATTGAAGTTTCCATAGCCAAAATTGCTAAGGGCAGATTTTTGGCCGAAGATGTCAAAGACGCTGAAGGAAATTTGCTGTTCAAAAGAAATCACTTTTTGACCCGTGATGATGCCGCCAAAATAGAAGCGGCCGGCATTGCCGATATAACAGTGAGGTCACCGCTTACCTGCAAAACTCTGGACGGTATTTGCGTTCATTGTTACGGATCGGATTTGGGCAAAAATAAAATAATAGAACTTGGAGAAGCGGTCGGCACCGTAGCCGCTCAAGCTATCGGCGAACCCGGAACCCAGCTGACCATGAGAACGTTCCACGCCGGAGGCGCTGCTCAGGTCGGTGGAGACATTACTTCAGGTCTGCCAAGAGTGGAAGAAGTCTTTGAAAACCGGTCGCCGAAAAATCCGGCTGTAATTTCAAAAGTAGATGGTGTAATCAGTGAAATAAAAGTGGACGGTAAAGACAAAATCATAATAGTTTTGCCGGAAGACCCGTCCGAACGGCAAGGCCGGGCGGGAACCGAAAAATCCAAAGTGAAAGCCAATACCGAATATCTGGTAAATTACCACAGAGTAGTCTTGGTCAAAGTGGGAGACAAAGTGAAAAAAGGCGATATGCTCACCGACGGTTCGGCCGATTTGAATGAATTGTTCAAATATGCCGGCAAAGAAAAAACTCAAAACTATATTATTCACGAAATCACCAAGATTTACGAACTCCAGGGAGAACCGGTCTCCAGAAAACACATCGAAGTTATCATCAAACAGATGTTCTCCAGAAGAAAGATAAAATCTCCGGGTGAAACAGAATTCTCATACGGAGATGTCGTATCACAAAAGGACTTGGTATTGGAAAATGAAGTGGCTAAGGTGGCAGGCAAAGAAGAGGCTAAAGCCGAGGCGCTCTTGTTTGGCATTACCGGAGTATCACTTTCCCGCAAGAGCTTCCTTTCATCAGCTTCCTTCCAGCATACTACCAGGATGCTTATCCAAAATTCTTTGCGAGGCACCGAAGACGAGCTCTCCGGTCTCAAAGAAAATGTTATTATCGGCCGGCTTATTCCGGCAGGTTCGGGATTTGAGGGCAGCGAAAAATACAAAATGATCAAAGAACTTCAAAAAGAATTGGACCAGCAAGGATAATTAAGGAAGGTTAAAACATGTCTACAAATGTAGAACAAATAAAAGAACGCCTGGACATTGTTGATGTCATATCTGGATATTTGAAAGTGGAGAAAGCGGGCATCAATTTCAAAGCCAAATGCCCGTTCCACAACGAGAAGACGCCCAGCTTTTTCATCTCGCCGACCAGACAAACTTTCTACTGTTTCGGTTGCGGAGAGAAAGGGGACATATTTACTTTCGTGGAAAAATTTGAAGGTTTGGATTTCAAAGGAGCGCTCCAGACTTTGGCGGATAAAGCCGGAATAGAGTTAAAAAAGTTTAAGGAAGATGGCGGAATAGATGGGGATGAGAAAGACGAACTTTTTGAAGTATTGGAGGAAGCAACCAAAATTTACGAGAAAAATTTGAAAGAGAATAAAGAGGCAGAAAGTTATTTGAAAAAAAGAGGCTTGACCGAATTCTCGATAATAAAATGGAGACTGGGTTTCGCCAAAGACGGCTGGCGGAATTTGCATGATGACTTGCTGGCCAAAAAATTTTCAAAAGAAAATATGCTCCTCACTGGACTAATAAAAAAGGTGCCTAATGAATCAAAACCCGCCCGACCGAATGTCGATTCGGGCAGGTATTACGATACTTTCAGAAACAGGGTAATGTTCCCCATAAGCGACAGCAGTGGCGGAATCATCGCCTTTTCTGGCCGAGCCATGAAAGAAGACGAAAAAACTCCAAAATACCTGAATTCTCCCGAGACCAAATTGTTTTATAAATCGGAAGTGCTGTACGGTTTCAATATAGCCAAAAACCATATCCGCAAAATGGATTACACGGTCTTGGTAGAGGGTCAAATGGACATTGTAATGTCTCATCAATCAGGCGTCTTAAATACAGTAGCCTCATCCGGCACGGCCCTGACAGAGCTTCACTTAAAGAAAATCCAAAAGCTTTCAAACCGGGTTGTTATCGCTTACGATTCCGACCCATCCGGTGAAAAAGCCGCCAGAAAAGCCGCCGAAATGGCCTTGGTTTTAGGAATGGAAGTCAAGATAGCCTCAATGCCGGAAGGCGAAGACCCCGCTTCGGTCGCCAAAGACGACCCTAAAAAATGGGTAGCCGCTATAAAAGATTCCGAGCATTTCACGGATTTTGCTCTGGGCAAAGCTCTTAGGGAAAATAAGGATAGGAATTTGACCAGGGAAATTTTGAAAAATGTTTTACCTCTGGCCTCTCTTATAAAAAGCGAGGTGGAAAAGTCCCAGTTTATGAAAAAAATCGCTTTGAAAATGAAGGTGAGTGAAGAAGCGGTGTGGAACGATCTTAGCAAGATTGAAAGATTGAAAGAAGGAAAGATTGAAAAATTAAAAGAGTATGAAAATAAAGATTTTAAAAAAGATAAAGAAGCTTTGATTTTTGAAGCGGAAAGATATGGTTTTGAAATAGATTTTAAAAAAATTGACGAAGATATTTTAAAAAAAATAGAATTGGAAAAATTAAAACAAGAGCTCCAGGAAACCGCAATAATGCTTGATGATAAGAATATTTCCAAAGAAGAAGAAAAGAAAATAAAAGTAAAATTTGAACAAATTCAAAAAAATATAAAAGAACTTAGCAATTAATTTAATTATTAAAAAATGGCGAAACATAAAGCAAAAAGTAAAAAAGCAAAACAAAGAAAGCCTAAAAAGGCCGTGAAGTCTAAACGTTTGCCAAAAAAGAAGATTAAAAAACAAAAAGGGCATACTCTCAAAAAAACCAAGGCAAGAGTAAAAAAGTTCAAACCGGAATCGAACAACAAGAAAGCAAACCTGATAGCCAAAGGTAAAGAAAGGGGTTTCGTCACTTTTGATGAAATTTTGAAAGAATTCCCCACCATTGAAGACGACATCCTGCTTTTGGAAGAAATATACGAGGAATGCTCGGTAGCCGGCATAGATATTTTGGAAGGTGGCAGATTATTGGAAGAAGTTTCTATGGCAAAAATTAAAGACCATTTCAAAGACGGAGCTTCTTATGATTCTATCCAGATGTACCTCAAAGAAATCGGCCAGCATGCCCTCATTTCCGGCGCTCAGGAAAAGGAGCTTGCCAAAAGGATATTGGACGGTGATGCCGAGGCCAGAAATATTTTGGCCAGAGCCAACTTGCGTCTGGTAGTTTCCATTGCCAAAAAATATGTCGGCCGCTCATCCGATCTGACACTGCTTGACCTTATTCAAGAGGGAAATCTGGGACTTTTCAAAGCTGTCGATAAATTTGATTACACCAAAGGCTACAAGTTTTCCACTTATGCCACTTGGTGGATCAGGCAAGCCATCACTCGCGCTTTGGCTGACCAATCTAGGACCATCCGCGTACCAGTGCATATGGTTGAAACCATCGCCAAATACAAACAAGTAGTCAGGAGACTGTCTCAAGATTTGGGTAGAGACCCGCTACCCGAAGAAATAGCTGTAGAGATGGGATTGGAGCCGGATAAAATTTATATGATTGAAAAAATAGACCAAGGCACCGTATCCCTGGAAAGTCCGGTAGGTGATGAGGATGACAGCAAATCAACTCTGGGCGATTTCGTGGCAGACACCAACATAGCCACTCCGGATGTTGATGCCAACCGCCGCATTATACGCGACCAACTGCAGGAAATATTGGCTGATTTGCCTTTGAAAGAAAAAAAGATAATAGAAATGAGAAACGGCCTTATTGACGGCGTTTACCACACATTGGAAGATGTGGGTAAAGAGTTCGGCGTCACCCGCGAACGCATCCGCCAGATTGAAGCCAAAGCCCTGGAAAAAATGCGCCAGCACGAAAAAATCAAACGTTTGCAACATTTCTTTTAGGTAAAAATTTAGACTTATTTTAAAAATCAAAAATACCGCTCAACAGAGGGGTATTTTGATTATGTTCAAAAAATGCTTGACAGATTAGTTCAACTATGCTATACTCTTGATATAGTTCTTTGCAATTATATTTTGCCCCGATTCGAAGGGGACTGACCGGCGACAATTAAGCCGTCCGGATTTCGGGGAGAAAAAAATGAAAATATATTTCGGTTTTGCTCTGGCGGATTCAATGTTTTCCGGCGACTGCACGATTAGTCGCCGACAGATTTCTGCGGAAGAAGTGAAGGAAATTATGGAGAGGGGTGTTGAGTCATGCTTGAACCCCAGCCACTCGGCCACGATTGATGCCATGAAAGAAAAGTACGGCATTGAGGTGGCAATTCCTACTGCTCCCCCCAGGGTTTCCCTCGGCTCCGGCGACTCGGTTGTCGTCATGGGAGTCCGCGGTCTTCCGAGACTCACCGATCGGCACGAATATTCTACCGATGAAATCGCAAAAGCGACCTTCTCCTTCTCGATTTATACGGTCGGATAGGAGAAAAAGGACTGAGCAGACCAACTGCTTCCGCCAAGTTTAAACTTGGCGGTTTTTTGTATCTCTAGATAATTTTTAAAAATCAAACTCTTTGTCTTTTTGTTCAATTGTATTTTCTGTAACTTTAAGACGATAATTGTCTATTACTTTGTTTATCTTTTCATATTCTGTTATATCATCAGAATATTCGTCTACTCTAAAACCATATGGATTAAGTTCTTCAATGAAATCTGCTACCTCTTCTTTCAAGAATTGCCTATTTTTTTCAGAAATTGATGAAATATTATTGAAATCAATAACTACTTTTACAATATTTTTTTCTTTATCTATATATATAAGTTTATTATTAATAATCCAACCATCTCCAACTGTAATAGATTTTTTAAAATCAGGGTCTATTTCATTTGTTGGCACACAAATAATTTTATTAAGTCTTATGTATGTAGCAGCATCAATGCATTTGTTGTCACTTTCAAGTCTTTCCTTTAAATTATCGATTTCTTCACCTTCCTTTCCAATAATTACTGATGCATTATCCTCCCAACCTTCTTTGTTTATTTGTTCCTTTAAATTACGATCAATAGGATTTTCCATTTTGTTTTAGTTTATCTATAATACCTTAATTATATACACATAATTTGATGTATACAACAGAAAGAATGCCGAAAATGCGCCAGCACGAAAAAATCAAACGCTTACAACATTTTTTCTAGAAGTTTACTTTTTGTATATTTAATTATATAATGGTGAACGGAATAGATAAGGAGGCTTTATGGCACAACAAAGTTTGTCTGAAAAGTTTGACGCCGCTTTCGAAAAAGAAAAACAACTAACCAAAGAGGACCTCGCTGACGTTCTTAAATACTTATCACACGACACTAGCACAACTCGTATTCAGCTCGCCGCTGTTTTGAGGGAAAGAGCTGATGTGGTTGAGTCAAGCATAACGAACTCAGTTGTAGAAGACCTCGTTCGTAGCATATCGGATGATCCGACAAATGAAGGTTCAATTGCCAGCATATGATTCCTTTTTATTGGGGCGAGAGAACACCACTCTCGCCCTTGTTTTATTTTATGCTAATCTTATTTTAATGAAGTCTAATTTATTTGAAGAAAAATACAAAAAACTGAACCCGAAGCAGAAAGAAGCGGTAGATACTATAGAGGGGCCAGTGATGGTGGTAGCCGGACCCGGTACAGGCAAAACCACTATTTTAACCCTTAGGATTGCCAATATTTTGCGTTTGACGGACACGCCACCTTCGGGTATTTTGGCTCTGACCTTCACCGAAGCCGGGGCCAAGGCGATGCGAGCCAAACTTCGAGAAATGATAGGGAGTACCGCTTTGGAAGTGCCAATACACACCTTCCATGGTTTTGCCGCCTCGGTCATCACCGAATTTGGCGAGCATTTCCCTCATTTGCGCAAATCAAAACAAATCACCGATGTTGAAGCTGAAGAACTTTTGCGCGGTATTTTAAAAAATAAAAAATTCAACAAATTACGCCCGCTCGGCGACCCGGATTTTTATATATCAAAAATACTCGGGGCCATAAGCGATTGCAAACAAGAAGCTTGGACGCCAGAGATGATTGAAGATTTTGCCCGAAGCGAGATTGAAAGGATAAAACAAGACCCGAAAGAAATATCAACTCGCGGCCAAAGCAAAGGTTCGCTCAAGGCCGAAAGTCTTGGAAAAATAGAAAAATGCGAAAGAACGATTATTTTTACCGAAGTTTATGAGGCTTACGAAGCCAGGAAAAAAGATGAATACAAGATAGACTTTGATGATTTAATTTTTGAGCTTCTTTGGGCTATTGGTCGCGACGAGCTGCTGCTCCGAAGCCTCCAAGAGAAATTCCTCTACATACTCCTCGATGAACACCAAGATACCAACGACACTCAAAATCTCATAGTGCGCCGCTTGTCTGATTTTTTTGATACCCCGAACCTTTTCGTGGTCGGAGATGAAAAACAGGCCATCTACCGTTTCCAAGGAGCCTCCATTGAAAATTTCATAGGCTTCCAAAAAACTTGGGGGCAGATGAAAATAATTTCTCTTATCGACAATTACCGTTCGCACCAGCACATCTTGGATGCCACTTTTGAAATGATTGAGAAAAATTATGAAGAAAATGAACACAAAAGTCTCCGAGTAAAACTAAAATCCAGCACCAGCGTGGAAGCCGTCCCGCTGGATGTCGCCCTCGCTATAAATCCTGAAACTGAAGAAAATTATTTGGCCGAAAGATTGAGTAACATATTGAAAAAAGAAAAAGATAGTACCGTGGCCATCATCGTCCGCCGCAATAGCGAAGTAGCTAGAATTTTGTCTTTACTTGAAGAGGCTGGCATTCCGGCCTCGGCGGAACGCGGAGCAAACATATTTTCCCATCCGTTAGGCGAACTTTGTTTTTCACTTTTAGAATTTTTGGCAAAACCCGAAAATACCGAGGCCTTGGCTCTGACTTTTTCATTAGGACTATGGCATCTTGATTTTGAAAAGCAAATCAAATTCACCAAACTCGTGAGGAGCGGCAACATTAAAAAGGTCTTGGAAGAGTTGCCGGAAATAGCTAAACTCCAAGAGAAGCTGGCTACAACCGGAGCTATAGAGTTTTTGTATTTGGCTGCGGATATTTCCGGACTTACAAAAATAACGGTGAAAAGTCCGCTATCGGTAGAAGTTTGGCGAAGTATCATCGCTTTATCGGAAAGTTTGGCAAAAGCCAACGAAATAGACAGCCCAAAAACTTTGATTGAGACTCTGCTTTCATATAAAAAATCTGCCGAGCATAGAGTCATCAAAATAAAATCCGGGGAAGCTCTGTCGCGCATTTCCATCATGACTGCCCATGGTTCCAAAGGCTTGGAGTTTGATTACGTATTTATGCCTTTCGCTACCGAAGAAATGTGGATAAAAAGGAACCACGGTTCATACTTTATACTGCCAAAAGAAAAAGGGGTAGAAGATGATATCAGGGATGAGAGACGGCTCTTTTATGTCGGATTGACCCGAGCAAAAAAACACGTCTGTATAAGCCTCCACAACGAAAATGATGTCGGAGAGCCCACTACTCCTCTCAGGTTTATAGATGAATTAGACCAAAAACTCATAAACCGCATAAAACCGGAGAAAACTAAACAACGCAGAAACACAAAAAGTTTGGACAAAATAAAAAACAAACAAAATTTGGAATACAAAGAATATGTCGAGAGCGTTCTTTTCGAAAGCGGCCTTTCGGTCACGGCTTTAAATAATTTCTTGGAATGCCCGAATAAATTTTTTTACCGAAGCATCTTGAAGCTGCCCGAACCGCCCAGCGCCAACTCAGAAAAGGGTAGTGCCATGCACGAAGCTTTGGCGGAAGTTTGGAAAAACCCCACCCGCCTTTCAGGCACCCTCCCCTTGGTCAGGGGAGGGAAAAAAGAAAAAAACCAGAATGAACTAGAAACTGCAAAGATAATAATAAATAGCGTCCAAAATTATTTTAAAAAATCTTTCCTGCCAATTTATGAAAAAGAAGCGGTTCTAAATGAACTCATAACTAACGCTCCCAGAGTTGCCAGGGCCTTGCAAGAACACTTTTCCCAAAACGGTGAGATCGCCGTAGAAAGTTGGGTGGAAACATATTTCCAGCACAAAACAGACAAACAAAATATTGAGATAAGATTGCACGGCAAACTTGACGCCGTTTTAAATCAAGAAAAAAGAGTTTTAATATACGATTACAAAACCAGAGAGGCTCTGAGCCCGAATGCCATAAAAGGGGAGACTGAAGGTGGCACCGGTGACTATTTCCGCCAATTGGTTTTTTATAAAATTCTCTTGGAAGGCAATAGTCGTTTCAAAGAAAAAACAGTTGAGCCGTCTTTGGTTTTCGTAAAACCCGATAAAAGCGGACGCTGTCCGACCGTATCTTTGCCGGTAGAAGAAAAAGATATTAAAGAAGTAAAATCGGAGATATCAAATCTTATAGACAACGTTTGGTCCGGCCAATTCCTCTCTCAAACTTGCGCCGACCCCAACTGCCAATACTGCGCCTACCGAAAATTTTAATAAATTACGACTGCAAGATGAGGTCAATAGCGGATTTGACTTGAGCGTAAGGATAAGCTCCCTCAATCGGGAAATACTGTTTGGTTTTGGTGTCAATAATAATGCTGTATGGCGTACCGTTAATACCGATTTCCCCAGCATTTTGAATATCAGCTTTTACTCTCGGGTCAAACTCTTGGCTATTCAAACAGGTGTCAAACGCGGTGGAAGAAAGCCCGACTTGCTTGGCGATGATTGTAAGTTGAGCCGGATCAAGATTGTTGTTTGAAGGAGTAACTTCGTAAAGTTTATTGACATATTCCCAAAACTTGCTGTTGCCGCCGAGGTTGGCCGCACATTCGGTCGCCACGGCTTCACGGAATGATTTTGAATGAAGCTGCTCAATCGGGTAATGGCGGTAAATCCAAGCCACATTTCCGTCTTTGCCGTAATTTTGCATTATAGTGTTCATGGTCGCATGGAAGTTTTTGCAAAACGGACATTCGGTATCGGAATATTCAATTACTAAAACTCTGGCTTTGGGACTGCCGAGGATGTGGTCATTAGCATCAATGGGACGGACTACATCGGCGAGATTTTGGGATTTAAGCTGCTGTTGTTGGGTCGGGGTAGGATTCACTCTGGTGATTCTGCCGTTTAAATAAATGCCGCCGGCAATCAAAACTCCGGCGAGAATAATAGAAAGAGGCAGGGATATTTTTTCAATCAGGCCTTTTTGGCCCGCCAGAATGACTTTGTCGGGCTGGTTTTGATTTAAATTTTCATCCATATTTTTATATTAATTGTAATTCATAATATTGTACCACAATCACGTTTTTATTAAAATGGCAAAGTATAGTTTAGAGCCGAATCGGAAGCGGGAGTTTCCCAATCTTTGGTGTCCAGTTTGACCTCATTTAGATTACCACCTTCTTTGAAAATAAGTTTGCTTTCTTTGAGGGCATATTCATACAAATCTTTGGTGATACGGACATCGTCCAGGCAATATTTTTTAACTTTCTCTTTTTCCCCGTCCCGCCACCATTTCACAGCATCAAGGCCGTATCCGGTTTTATTGACACCCAAAGTGCCCTCGGCAATCTGATCCAATTTCATCCTGCGGCCGGCTGATTTTTGTATCTCTTTCAGAAGATCCAGACTTTTAATCTTAAACAAATCTCCCGAATAATATTTGTTCAGTAGGGGAATATCAAAGTGATCGCCGTTGAAAGTGATAAACATATCGATATTCTCAATAATCTTCCAAAGTTCGCCAAATTCTTCCTGAGTAAAGGTGCTATATTTGTCGCTCTCATATTCATAAATACCAACTACCGAAATATTCAAAGCGGCCGGGTCGTTAGAACCGGCATCTTGGAAAGTGTTTGAGGTTTCTATATCAAAAACTACTTTTTTCACGCTTTTATTATTTTTACAATCTCGTCTATACCACCAGATTTTTCTTCGCGGGTTTCGGTGTTTCTCAGAGTGAAATTTTGAGTTTTCAATTCTTCGGAACCAACGGTTAAAACATAAGGTATATTCCTTTTATCAAGCGACTTGAGCTGGTCTCCGAGTTTTTTGCCCGATATATCTACCGCCACGTTTACACCATTTTCTCTGAAAGCATCCGCCACTTTATAAACTTCTTCAACCGGAGTTTCCGGAGCGATACAAATATAAAGCTTGGCAGTGGAATTTATTTTAGGCAAAAGTTTGTGAGTTTCCAAGAAGTCTCTGGTGGTGACATCTCCCATACCGAAACCAAAAGCGGGCACTTTTTGACCGGTGAAAGCTCCTACCAAATTGTCATATCTACCACCGCCAAAAATGGCGCGGGGATTTTCTTTGTTGGTGTCATAAACTTCAAAAACAATACCGGTATAATAATCAAAACCTCGGGTTATGGTCGGGTCAAAAACCAAATTGGAAACACCTCTGTTGCGAAGCGTATCTATCGTATGGTTGAGGCGTTTGGCCTCCTCACTCTGAGTCATTGAGGTGAGCAAGCCTTCACCGAAATAAAGAGTTTCCAAAAGTTCTTTGGCGCTTTCCTCTCCCACCAGAGCCGTGAGTGAATGGCGGAAATCATTGTCAGACATTTTATCTTTTTTATCCAAAAGCCGATAAGTAAATAATCTTTTGTCTTCTTCTATTTTGGCTTTTTTCAAAATTTCATCCAAAAGAGTCCTGCTGTTTATTTTGATTTGAAAGTCTTTTTCGCTGGCACCAAATTTTTTCATAACATCCGAAGCTAAAGATATAACTTCAATCTCGGCCCAAAAATCCGAAACACCAAAAATATCCAAATTTAATTGCCAATGTTCGCGCAAGCGGCCGCGCTGAGGCTTCTCATACCTGAAAAGATTGGGAATAGAATACCATCTGATAGGTAGAGGGAGTTCCTGAATTTTGCCGGCAATCATCCTGGCCACCGTCGGTGTCATCTCCGGACGCAACGCCACATCGCGACCGCCACGGTCGGTGAAAGAATAAATTTGTTCGTTTACAATTTCATCACTGCTTGATTTGGCTTTATAAAGAGCAAGTGGTTCCAATACCGAAGCTTCATATTCAACATAGCCCCAAGACTCGGCCACTTTCCTCATTATGCCGAAAATATAATTTTGAACCGCTTGATCCTCGGGATAAAAATCCCGCACGCC
>CAYICK010000015.1:0-11575 GCA_964361905.1 uncultured Candidatus Saccharibacteria bacterium
GGCAACCAAACATTAATTCATTCGGAATGTTTTGAAACGGACAGCAAACTTCCCCACTCCCAAAGACTTCTGCTCATAGGAGAAAAAACCAAAAAGACCATAAAAAAATACGGGCCGGACCGAGTGGCGGTAGAAACTTTACTTTGGAGTAAGAATAAAAAAACCGCTATGCGGGTGGCGGAAGCCAGGGGGGTGATACTACTAGAGGCAGCCAGACACAAAGTTTTATTGAGAGAGATCAATCCGAATCAAATGAAACTGGCGATTACCGGTTACGGTAAAAGTGATAAAAAACAAGTTATATATATGGTGGAAAAATTAATCAAACTTAAATCTCAAAAAAGACATGATGATGAATATGATGCTATCGCCATCGCTATAGCTTGCGCTGTTATTTCTTTATCCACAGATATGCCCGCTTAGGGTTATTGCAAAATAATTTTAATATGATAAAAAGTATTCATTATAAAAATAAGTGAAAATTTTTATGGACGATGAAGAAACAAGAGACGAGTTTGACGGGGATGCGCCTAAAAAAAATATTCCGGATCCTCTTGGTGAGGATGATGTGGATGGAACAGCTGATGAAATAAAAGAAACTGATATAGAAGAGGATGATTATTCGGATGATGACGAGGAATAAATAATTATACGACAAAATTTTGGCTTTCAAAAAACTCCACAAAAGCGGGGTTTTTTGATAATATGTATGGTGCTGTGAAAATATTTGTTAAAAAACACAAAGTGGCTTTAAAAGCTCTGGCAATGCTTGTTGTTTCGGCCTTCTTTATTTTAAGCGCCGTGATTTTGGTGTGGGTAAGCACTTTCAAAGTCCCCTCAACGGAATCCATTCAACAAAGAAGAGTCGCCGAATCAACCAAAATATACGATAAAACCGGCCAAATACTTTTATACGACACGGGTGGAAATGTAAGAAGAAGCACTGTCCCCATAGAACAGATATCCAGATATATAAAGAATGCCACCATTGCCATAGAAGACAAAAATTTTTACCAGCACCACGGTATAGAACCCCTGTCTTTGATAAGAGCCTTACTTGCAAATATAACAACTTTAAGCTGGAGCCAGGGGGGTTCCACCATCACTCAACAAGTTGTCAAAAATTCAATACTCACAAATAACAAGGATGTCTCCAGAAAATTAAAAGAGTTGGTGCTGGCGGTAAAACTTGAACAAATAATTTCAAAAGATGAGATTCTTTCCATGTATTTTAATGAGATACCTTATGGTGGCAATATTTACGGAGTAGAAGAAGCCAGTCAGGCTTTCTTTGGTAAAAAATCCGGTGATGTGACGCTCTCCGAAGCAGCCTACTTGGCCGCCTTGCCGAAGGCACCGACTTTTTATTCGCCTTACGGCAAAAACAAAACCAAACTTGATGAAAGAAAAAATTTGGTTTTAAAAGAAATGCTGAACAACAACTTCATAACCAAAGAAGAATACAGCTCGGCTATCGCAGAAAAAGTTTCTTTTGTGCTAAAGGGTGATTCTGGTATAAAAGCTCCTCATTTTGTTTTTTATGTTTTGGATTACATCACAAAAAAATACGGCGAGGATGCTTTGAATAACGGCGGACTGAGGGTTATTACTTCGTTGGATTACGACTTGCAGTCTATGGGTGAAAAAATAGCTAATGATTATGCTTTGAATAACAAAGAGAAATTTAACGCCGAAAATGCTTCTATTGTGGCCATAGACCCGAAGACCGGAGGGATATTGACTATGGTCGGCTCAAGAAATTATTTTGACAAAGAAATAGACGGGGCTTTCAATGTAACTACCGCCAAAAGACAGCCCGGTTCTACTATAAAACCTTTCGTTTATTCGGAAGCTTTCTTAAAGGGTTATACTCCCGAGACAGTTTTATTCGATGTTAAAACCCAATTCTCCACCAATTGCGCGCCAAACAATCTTACTATGGACAACGGTTGTTATTCACCCGATGATTACGATGGATTATACAGAGGTCCGATAACTTTACGAAACGCGCTCGCTCAATCTATAAACATTCCATCTGTAAAAGTTCTGTATCTTGCGGGACTCAGCGATTCTATAAACCTGGCCAGAGATATGGGATTAACCTCTCTTTCAAACAAAGGAGATTATGGTCTGACTCTGGTTTTGGGCGGTGGCGAAGTTACTCCTCTTGAAATGACCGGGGCTTACGGAGTTTTTGCTAATAACGGCATTAAAGTTAACATCTCCCCTATTGTAGAAATAAAAGATAGGAACGGCGCTGTTTTGGAAACTCATGAACCGGGAGGCACACAGGTTTTGGATAAAGAAGTTACTTTGAAAATTTCCAGCATTCTTTCGGATAACATAGCCAGAGCGCCGTCTTATGGTCAAACTTCGGCTTTGTATTTCCCAGATAGAGACGTAGCTGTAAAAACCGGTACTACCAACAATTATAAAGATGCTTGGATAATGGGTTACACTCCGTCTATTGCCGTTGGCGCTTGGGCCGGCAACAACGACAATACCCCAATGCAAAAGAAGGTGGCCGGTCTTATTGTCGCTCCTCTGTGGCGAGCCTTTATGGATCAGGTTCTTCCAAAAATTCCTAATGAACACTTTGAAGAACCTTTGGTCGAGGATAAATCTCAAATGAAGCTGGTATTACAAGGTATTTGGCAAGGCGGTATAATAACCTCATTATCTTCGGGTTCTGTCTCTGTTTCCGGTGGTGTGCATTCTATTCTTAATTGGGTTAATAAAGACGACCCAGGAGGACCGGTGCCGGCAAACCCCGCTTCAGACCCCCAGTTTGAACGCTGGGAATACGGCGTCCGGGGGTGGGCTCAAGACCACGGACTTACCAATGATTTACCCGTAACAGTAAGTACGAACTAAACTATTTTTAAAAATATTTTTGATGATTTTAAAGCATTCTCGATTTGAGATTGATGCATAAAAATTTCATTTCGGAAAACCGAATTACAGTTTATTTTTAGGTTGTCTCCCCTTATTTCCAATTTTTCTTTTAAAATTTCTAGGCCTGTTTCTTTTTTTATAGCATCGCAAACCAAAGCCAACTTGGTGTTGTTATCTTTTTCAAATTTTAAAAATTTTTGAAGAAAGCTGGTTATGTTATACATTTGGGGTGAGGTCGCTAGCGATTCATTGGCATTACAATATAAAGGAAACTTTTATCGTTTGAACCGTTTATAATAAGGGGTTTGCCGGCACCACCAAAACTTAAAATTAAACTGTCGGAAGGAATGGATTGTACACAGTCGGTTACATATTTATTGTTAAAATTTAATTCTATTTCCTCTCCGGAAACTGAAGCATTTACGGATTCTTTATACTCCCCAATATCATTGTTTTTTGATTCTATGTCCAACGATTTATTTTTAACACTCACTTTTAATTTAACCTGATTTAAAGAATCGGAAAAAATATTTGAGGTTTTTATGGAATTAATAAAATCATTTTTTAAAACAGTGGCAGAGGCTGTAAAAATTTTTGGTATTATTTGTTTATAATCAGGGAAAGACCCGTCTATAAGTCTGGATACTATATACATATCGTCGGTAATAAAAGCGGCTTGGTTTTTTTCAAATACAATATTTATATCCTTATTGCAATCTTCGAGTAATTTTATTATTTCCGAAACATTTTTATACGGTATAAGAGTTTGGGGGAAATCAACCGGAGTTTTGGTATTAACCTTTTTCTCGGCCAAACGGAAAGAGTCTGTGGAAACAAAAATTAAACTGTTATCCAATTTATATATATAAACACTTGAGAGTTCCGGTTTAATATTTGAACTGGAAGCGCTATACCAAACTGATTTAAATCCTAAAATAAGTTCGTTACAGTTTATTTTTATTGATTTTAATTCTTTTAATTTTGGAATGCTTGGAAAATCCTCATGAGGTAAACATTTAATGGTGGCTGAGTTTTTATTTGAATATATTTTTAAATTATTATCTTTGGTTTCAAAAGTTAAATTATTATCTTTAATTGAAGATAATACACTAAGTAAAATATTAGCTGGAACCGCTACAATACCTTTTTCTATGGTTTTGATTTTTAATTCTATTTCCACTCCAATATCAAGGTTGGTGGTTTTTATAATTAATTTATTATCAGTAGTAGCTTCCAAATAAATACAAGACAAAACCGGTAAAGTTAGGTGTTTACCGGCCAGCTTGGATACTTTTTGAATACTGGGCTCTATTTTTAATTTTTCACACTCTAATTTCATTTTTTTAATTTTAATATTTATTAATTCTTTATATAATAGTGGATTTGTGGATTGTTTGTTTTAGTGTTTTATTTAAAAGGTTTTATAAGTTTTTAATTTTAAATAAAAGTTGATAAGTTTATTATAATTAATTTAAGTTTTTATTTTTTTATTTTTTAAAAACAAGTACTACACATATAATACACATTTAATTAACATATAATCAACCTATCATAGACCTTATTTCCTGTATTTCTTTTAATAATAACATATCACTTTTAATTTCATTCTTGATTTTTTCATAAGAATGAATAACCGTTGTGTGGTCTCTGCCCCCCAACTTCTCTCCTATAGAGGGATAAGAAATACTGAAGTCTTCACGTAAAATATACATTATTATTTGTCTGGGTTTTATAACCTCTTTCTTTCTGGTTTTTTCATATATCGTTTCTTCTTCAATTTTATAAAAATCAGCTATTATTTTAACCACCTCTTTATAAGATAATAATTTTTTCTGTTTAATACTGTTTTTAACTAAATCCTTAACTTCGTTTAAGGTTAGAGTTTTGTTTTTGGTTTCGGTTTGGCAGACTATTAGGTTTATAACACCCTCCAAATCTCTTATATTTCCTCTTATAGAATCGGCCAAATAATCAATAATTCCATCATCAACAAAGAGGTTTATGCTGGCGCACTTGGATTTTATTATTGCCACTCTGGATTCGTGGTCCGGGGCGGGTATATCAATGACCATACCGGCGGCAAACCTAGATTTTAACCTGTCTTCCAGGCCGGTCACAAAGTTTGGGTGTTTGTCGCAAGAAAAAACGATATGCTTGTTGCTGTCTTTCATTATATTAAAAAGATGAAAAAGCTCCTCTTGAGTTTTCTCTTTACCCGAAAGAAATTGGACATCGTCCATTATAAGCATATCGTATTTCCTGTACCTCTCTTTAAACTGGTCCACTTTATTTGCCAACATTGAAGAAACAAAATCATTTTGAAATTTTTCTGAAGAAAAATAATATATTTTTTTAGACGGATCGACTGCTTTGACAGCGTTGCCTATAGCTTGTATGAGGTGGGTTTTACCGTGGCCGGTGTTGCCGTATATGAAAAAGGGATTGTAAGTTATGCCGGGATTTTTTATGACAGCCTGAGCGGCGGCGTAAGCCAGTTCATTAAACGGCCCCACCACAAAAGATTCGAAAGTATATCTCGGATTCAAATTATCGTCTTTGTTTACATAATATTCCGACAACGGCAACTCTTTGGTTGGGGAGGTTTGTTTCGTCGGGATATATTGGTTTTTTTGCTTACTCTCCTCTTTTATTACATATTCCAGGGCGTGTATTGATTCGGAAGACTGTCTTAAACTTTTTAAAATGAGACTGTGGAATTTTTTCAGCAGCCACTCTTGGACAAAAGTGTTGGGAACGCTCAAATATATGACCCCGCTCTCAAATCCGGAGATTTTGGTGTCTTTAAACCATGTTGCGAAATTGGCTTTGGAAACAAAGGACTCTATTTCTATTAAAACATTGTCCCAAAGTTCTTTGGTGTCCATATTTGCTATTATATATTTAAATTATATTTGCGGAACTTGTATTTATCCTAAAATTGTTTATAATCTGTTAATACCAGGTTAATAATTTTTAGGAGCTAATTTATAAAAGGATGTCAACCACATATCAACCCAAAAAAAGAAAGAGAGCAAAAACCCATGGTTTTTTGAAACGCAGCAAAAGCTCCAACGGTTCAAGGGTGTTAAAAAGCCGCCGTCAAAAGGGCCGCAAGAAAATATCCGTCTAATATTAATGTTTCCTAAAGAAAAAAGGGTTCCCAGAAAGATGTTTTCACTGCTCTCAAATGGAGCAAAAGTGTTGCAAAATAAGGTTTTTTTGTTAAAATTTGTTCCGCATAGCGGGTCAAGCCGTTTCTGTTTCTCGGTTTCTAAAAAAGTAGCTAAAAATGCAGTAGTTAGAAATAGACTTAGGCGAGAGGGTTACAGAGCTTTAAATAATTATATTCCAGATATAAAATCCAACATACTAGCAGTCTTTTCTTTCAAAATAGTGCCAAAAAATTATGAAGAATTTATTAAAAACTTAGAATCAATATTAAATGATAGCTTTCTTTAAAACCATAATTTATATACCCCTTTATAATGTTTTGATTCTGCTCCTAAACATACCCTGGGTTGATGCGGGGCTGGCGGCAGTTATATTGACGGTGCTGGTCAAAGTAATCCTCTACCCTCTTGCCAAAAAATCCACAATAGCTCAGGCCAAAATGAAAGAAAAAGAGGGAGAATTGGCGGTAATAAAAGAAAAATACAAAGACAAACAGGAACAAGCGGTTAAAACCATGGAATTTTACAAAACCAACAAAATCAACCCCTTTTCCAGTATTTTAACTATTCTTATCCAAATTCCCGTTATATTTTCCCTTTATTACATATTTTTTAAATCAGGTTTGCCGTCAATCGACACCGGGATGCTTTACTCTTTTATCAAAGCGCCGGCCGCGGTGTCTATGATTTTCTTGGGATTTGTAGATGTTTCTCAGAAAAGCGTTGTTCTGGCGGCTTTGGCGGCAGTCACCAGTTTTTGGCAGATGCACTTGGCTTCTAAAGCGATAAAAACTGATCAGAGCAAGCCCTCCTTCGCTAAAGCTATGGCGGGCAGGGAAGATTTCTCTCAAATGATGTCAAAACAGATGAAATATACTATGCCGCTTATCGTATTTTTTATTTCCTGGAAAATATCGGCCATTGTGGCGCTCTATTGGTTGGTCAGCAACTTGGTAGGCATCGCTCAAGATGTTTATGTGAGAAAGCAGATGGTAAAAATTTCTATTCCCCAATCCTAAGCAGCCACAGAAACCCATCAATTTTATTTCTAAAAATCAAATGAGTTTCGTCCGGAGAGAGACTCATATCCGTTACATCAATTTTTTGGCCGGAGAGAGAGGCTAAATCGGCGATATAATAAAAAATATCGTTACTTATATCCATTTTTTCTATGAAATCTTCGGTTGAAATCAAGCCTTTATACCAATCGTCGGGATAATTTCCTTTCTGTATTTGATTTGGCACAGCGCAGTAGACTGAAGGGCTTTTCGCTTTGAGCCAGACACATTTGTCAGCCCAAGTTCCTACGGATATTTTTGTGGTTGAAGCGCTATTATTATTCACAACATAAAGTCCCGTGAAAAATCCGCCACTCGAGGCTAAAGTCAAAGACCCGTCATTTTTGGGGTTGGTAGAAAGACCAAGTTCTCCTCGCCCAGCCCTTTTCAAAATCTTCTTGGAAACATCAAAAGAATACCAATAATCGGTGCTTTTTGAACTGCTTTTGGTCTGCATCATTACGGTATCGCCGGCAATCCATTTCGGCAACCAACCCGTCAGCGGGTGAGACATTACCGGATTGCTGCCGGTGCCGTCAGGATTGGAAACAAACCAATCTGAATATGAGCCGTTTAAAGTGTAATAAAAAATTTTAGCTCCGTCCGGTTTGACAGTTATTTCTTTTATGTTTGTCGGCAGTTTGCTTATGGTGGTATAAAATGGGGTCAAATCTTCTACCGTAGTGCTGGCTTTATTTTTATTTAATTTTACGAAACCGGTTTCTATAATTTCACTCTCCAGTAGCAAGGTTTGAGCCAGGAAACCCGACCCATCCGGCAGCCAAAAAGACCGGATTATTTTGGGGATAGTGGTGTTGGTAAGCCTCTCGCTCACAAGAGAATCGGATTTTACCTCGTAAACATTGCCGGTACCTCTTTCTACAAACCGGACTACACTGGTGCTGCCGACATTCCAAATAACTGCGCCCGCTACCGGTTCGTTTGATATTTTCCTTAATCTGGGTATAGGTTGATTTATAAAATTATTCGGGTTTGTTGAAGAATTGTTACCCGTATTATTTGTGGTGGTGCTGTTGTTTGTTCCCGCATCACCACTTCCTCCTCCAAAAGGAAAGTAGTCTCTTATAGAAAACCCGACTCGGCTCTCCCCGCCTCCTGTTTGCGGTTTAGAACCGAAAATCAAAAACACCGCCACTCCTATGACCACCAGTATTCCTATTATTAATAATATTTTTTTTGTCATAAAATTATTCCTGACAACCCACTTCGTAATGAAGATGATCCCCCTCATTTCTAAGAGTTATGGAAGACAAAGGGATACCAAGCTGGCTAGCACAAGTAATAACTGTACCACCAACAGCTGTAATATTATTTTCATCACCAAAATCAACAGCATAAGACTGATTAGACCCACTACCACCATAATGACAAGATCCACACGTATGAGCACATTGTGGCAATTGGGTTCCTCTCGGACAAGTTTTGCATGTGTCAAAACCAGAAGTTCCTACCCTATTATTACTGTCGCTGATTGATGATACCCTGCCTGTTCCAGAGGGGAGGTTATTAAACATACAACCCAATAATCTGGATAAATCAGGAGAAGCATCAGGAACTTGTGCCTGAATACCAGGATCGAAAGTGCCACCTACTCCTAATGTTCCACCTGTTGCCACAGGTGTTGTTGTGACTGCGTCTATGTTTAGGTTGAGAGTCAGAAGATTGGGGTTCACGGTCCAAAGAATGAGGTAGGCGCTCAGGACTAAGACCAACCCCCAAATAGCATTTTTTATCCTCTCTTTACCGGCGCTTTTGCCTTGTATAGCGTCGGTAGACATATACTGGAAACCGCCAACAACAATCATCAATATCGCTGTTGTTGCCGAAAGGGCTATAAGAAGGTTAATGATTTTCGGAATGTATTCTTTCAGAGCGTTCACATTATTGGGAACACTATCCAAATCTGGCAATGGAGCCAAGAGTTTATACACCGCACTTTCTGTCGCCACCACCTGCCCTGCCGGTAAAATAATCATTGCTAGTAGTGCCAATATTCCTATTTTTAAAATTATTTTTTTAGTCATTTGTTTTCAAAATTTATGGTTAAACTGTTTTCCGCTTGTTGTAAAATCTTTCTTACATTCGTTACTTGTAAATTAACAGCAGAGCTGCCCACGCCCCCTTCCGGTTTTTTGAATATGGCGGTTCTGGAGCCGGCAAGTTCCGGCACCGCCTGATTATTTAACCGCCATTCGTAGGTTAAGCCGCCGGCTTTTTCTTTAGTAAAATAATATGGAGCCGCTAAAACCTGCACTTCATCGCCACTTAATTTGAAAGCGCCGGAGACGGCAGAATCAAAAATGTAGCCGTAATAAGAATCATTCTGGTAAAAAACAATCTCGGGGTCAATCGGGTCAATATTAATGGAACCCCTGGCCGACATATTGTTTGCGGGATTTGTCACCAAAACTTTTACATTCTCACTTTTACCCAAAAGAGAGCCCTTCAAAATCAAAACATTTTTACCATAACCGGACTGGCTTTGATAAGTAGCCACATCGTTTGACCACTTATAAATCAAATTGCTCGGCGAAGCTCTTGCGCCTTTGCTTACAAACTCCGGCAAGGCCACAATTTTTAAGATACCTTGCATCGGATGCAAAGCTTTGCCTTTATAAAAGGGTGGCACATAAGAATCGGCTTCCCAAACCAAATCAACCCCTGCCGGACTGATGGTAATTGTTTTCGAGAAAGAAGCCCCATTCAAAAGTTTGATTCTGATTTCAATTTTGGTTTCTGTTCCGGACGAACCGGTTTGAAATGAATATCTGGTTTCTCCTTTGCCACTTAAGGCTATCTTGCCGTTTTGGTACCATGTTATGTCTGCCGAATTCAGATCACCGGTAAAAAGAGTGAGGTCCACAGAAACGGTTTCGTTTGGTTTTGGAAAATCAGGCACAATATCAACCCCAAGTTCATTATTTAGAGCTTGAGATATATTTATACTGGAGCTCGTTTGAGCAAAGGAAACCATCGGCAAAACAGCTACTCCTATAATTATCGTTGTCAAAATTTTTGCAAGTCTGCTCTGCATCCCCCACATTATATCACTTCTTTTATCCGTTGTTTTCCAATTGTTGATAATGTTGTATATTTAAGTATATGGATCCCACAAATTTTATTTCCGCGAAACTCATTATTGTCGTCGCAATCCTGCTTATGCTCTTTTTGTATTGGGCTTTCAATTTTATAGTGCTTTATCACTTAACCCGCTTTGGCATAGGCACGGAGCCAAAAAAGTTTGCCGCCGTCTTTCTTTTGGGTTCAATAATCTTATTTTCCGTATCCGTTCTCCTTTTTTCCGGCCTGGATTTAACTTCTTTACAAAGTCAGCTGAATAAAATTGTTACCAATTCTGCTTTTAATATTACCCAGCCAAGATGATAAAATCACTATTCTCAATTTTTACAAAATCAGAGGACTCTTTTGAAGGTGAAGAAACCGGCGAAAAAGTAGTTTTGCTCGTCCGCCGCCACCCGTTTTTTATCATTATGAGATTGATTTTGCTGACTATTATTTTTGTTATTCCGCAAGCCGTCTACAATGCCTTTTATCCCCTCCTATATTCATATAATCTTACCGTCCTCTTCTTTTTTGTTTACAGCATCTGGTGTCTTCTTGTGTGGTCTGCGGCTTTCTATTCTCTTACAATGTACACTTTGGATGTCTGGATTGTCACCGACCGCCGGATTATAGATAGCACCCAAAACGGTTTCTTCAACCGCACCGTCTCGGAACTGCACCTGAGCAGGGTTCAGGACACCTCGGTAGAAACCAAAGGTTTTATTCAAACTTTTTTCAAATTTGGCGATGTGCAGGTGCAAACCGCCGGCGCCCAGGAAAAGTTCAATTTTTCCCAAATCCCCAATCCCGGAATGGTTAAAGATGAGATAATGAAACTTGCGCTAATCGTATCAAAATGATACGATAAATAGTATCAAATAATACGCAAATGAAAAAATTAAACCAAAGAGAGAGCAAAATAATAGAAATAGTCAGAAAACTTGGCAATGCCAAATCTTCTGATATTCATAAAAACATATCACTTGTTGGCGATGATGTCTCTTTGGTGACCGTGAAGCGTCTCTTGTCAGATATGCAAAAAGAAAAAATATTGTCTTCTTCTGGCGCCGGCAGGTCAACAGCTTATTTTTTGAGCAATTATGGAAAATTGATTTCAAATACAGAAGCATCTGTTTATTGCAAAACAGAACCGGATAATAGGAATGGTTCCAAAGAATATAATTTTAATTTGTTTGAAAACATTAACTTTTACCCGTTTTTAGATGAAGAGGTAAAGACTTTGGTAGAAGCCACAAGTTATTACAAAGAAAAAATAAAAAATGTTTCAGAAACAATTCATAAAAAAGAGTTGGAAAGATTCACAATAGAATTATCTTGGAAATCATCAAAAATAGAAGGCAATACCTA
>CAYICK010000015.1:11675-14011 GCA_964361905.1 uncultured Candidatus Saccharibacteria bacterium
AAAGATTCACAATAGAATTATCTTGGAAATCATCAAAAATAGAAGGCAATACCTACACCCTGCTTGATACCGAAAATCTCATTTTGCATGGCGCTGAATTGCCCGGCCACAAAAAAGAGGAAGCTTTAATGATTTTGAATCACAAAAAAGCTTTTGATTTTATATATCAAAACAGAGAAGATTTTAAAGAACTGAATATTAAAAATTTAGAGAATATACACACTTTATTGGTTAAAGATTTAAACATTGAAAACAATATTCGCTCCAAACCGGTTGGTGTGCTTGGCTCCATATATAAACCGCTTGATAATCAATATCAAATCAGAGAAGCCATAGAAAACCTCTCTGGGGTAGTCTCTAAAATGCAAGACGGATATGCCAAAGCGCTCTTAGCGCTTTTGGGTATAAGTTATATTCAACCGTTTGAAGACGGCAATAAACGAACTGGCAGGCTTATGGCCAACGCTATGCTTATGGCTTACGGTCTGTCACCCCTATCATACAGAAGCGTAAACGAAGAAAGTTACAGAGAAGCGATGCTGGTTTTTTATGAATTGAATTCCCTTGTTCCGTTCAGGAAAATATTTATAGACCAATATGACTTTTCAGCCAGGAATTATTTAATCGGTTAAGATTTGATTTTCCCTTGAGCCATATTTGCCAACTTACCAAGAGTATTGCTTTTATCTACCATTCTTGTGAATACAACCACCCCGATAACCCCAAGTGTTAATTCTGGTAATGTATTTAAAAATGGTATGAGTCCGATAATTGCTTGAGCCGCCATCGATATAAGGGCTCTGGGATTTTTCATTAAGCTTATTCCCAACATCCAAAACCAAATCATAAAAATAGTATCGGCACATACTGATATAAGGGTGCTAAAAATTTCTCCTATCCCCACCAAATTTAAAAGACCTTCAAAAAGATCTATACTAGCAGCTACTATAATCATGCAAGCACCCATCCATAATTTTATTCTTTCCTTTTTTTCTTCTTGCTGTTGTGTCAAATATTGCACAACAGGTCTTCTTAGAGCTGTTTGATTTTGTTGGGTAGTTTCGTCCATTTTTTATTTTTCTTCCAAATCTTTTTTCTGGTTCTTCATTTTCAAAATTTGGGAAGGGTCGGAGGTGATGATTTGCTCTTCGGTATAGGAGGCGATTATTTTGATGGCCACATGCTTGAGTCCTGCGAAGAATATACCCTCCCCCACTCCCGATTCCAAAAGCAGGTACTTTTCCTCATCTGTCAGGTTAAATACTTGCTGTAAGCGGTCTATGACTGTAGGTGACTGTTTCAGGAGTATTTGAATGGAAGAGTTGCTGACGATGGGCGCGCCGTATGGAGATTTGAGGAAGTCGTCTACGTCTTGGGTGATGGTAGCCAGGCCCAAATAATACTTACGGCCTCTTTTGGCAAGTGAAAGCAGGAAGGATGCCGTGTCTTCAGATTTCATCATCCACCACGCCTCGTCAATCACAAGCAACCTTTTTTTCAATTCTCGCCTGATAGCATTCCATATATAGTGGGTGACGATATACATAGCGATGGGTTTGAGTTCGTCCTCCATATCCCTGATGGAAAAGACTATAAATTTTTTGTTTATGTCTATGTTTGAAGGTTTGTTTATGAAATTTGACCAAGTGCCTTTGGTGTATTTGGTCAGTCTTTGGGCCAAAGATTCTCCCCCTTCCATACCAGACAGCACCATTTCAAAATCAGACAAAAGCGGCGGTTCCACGTTTTTGAAATCAGAATCAACTGTGATGTCTTTGAGCGCGTAAGTTTCGGTAATAGCCCGGTCAATCAAAGCATCTTCTTCGGCGCTGAGCCCGCCCATCATAAGGCGGAAGAGCCCCACTAAGTTTATTATCTGGCTTCGGAGCACCGATGCGGTAGATTCATCTTCGGCTGGAATCGGCAGTTCAAAGGGATTGATGTGGTGGTCGGAATTTAAAGATATGCTGAAATATCTGCCTCCCACCGCCTCGGCCATATACTGGTATTCGTTTTCCGGGTCTATGACTATGACCTCGGTATCAAACATAAGGGTTCGGAGTATTTCCAGTTTTATATTGAAAGATTTACCAGAACCGGATTTGGCGAAAGTGACTGAATTGTAGTTTTCCAGAGAAAATCTGTCAAAAAGCACCAAAGAAGAATTGTGGCGGTTGATACCGTAAAGGATGCCTTTGTCGGAAGTCAAGTCGAAAGAAACGAACGGGAAAATAGAAGAGAGAGGCGAAGAGTTTATTTTTGAATGGACATTGAGCTCATCTTCGGCAATCGGCAAAATGCTTTTGAACCCCTGCTCCTGCTGGAAAAGCGCCGGT
>CAYICK010000016.1:0-13620 GCA_964361905.1 uncultured Candidatus Saccharibacteria bacterium
CCTCCGCAATCCCGTTTACAAAACGGGTGCTCTACCAACTGAGCTACTCTGGCAACACCGAATTAATCTAACATATTTTATTTCGCTTTGGTAGAAGTGGCTTTGGTGGATGAGGCCATGGCGGCTTTGGCCACGGCGGCATCTATAGCTTTGAGGGCGGGTAGAGCGTTTTTGATGTCATCAACTGATTGGAATCCGTAAAGAACTTTTTCGTTTATAAGAATGGCGGGCAATTTTTTCTCCACATTGTAAACACTTATAAGAGTCTGGAGGGCTGAAAGATTAAGATTATAATCAAACGAATAAACACGTAATTCCGGATAATCTTGCCTCAATTTAGTCAGGACAAACCCCTCTCTCTCACAGTCTGGGCAATCGCCTTTGTTTGAATAGAAATACATAATGAAAATACCACTGTTTGCCTGGTTTGATCCGCATTTGTCTTTGATTTTTTGGATAATAAGAAAATCTTTTATCTGAAGCAGAGAATAATATTTTTTGAGGCTTAAAACTTCGGAATCGTTAGATCCTCTGCTTTCTTCCATATATGAAAGCTTGTCGCCAAGGGCGGCTAGCTCTTTGGAAAGAAGGGAACTGCTTATTTCTCGGCAAGGCAACTCTGAGAGTAGAGAAAATTGGGTTTCCGAAGCCGAGATGTCTATAGAAATTTGGCTTTCAATGTCTTTGATTTCGTTTATTCTCTTCTGACTAAAATAATTGCTTACATAAATCGCTGTTATGAAAATAACCGCGGTGATGAGAAACGTATATGCGTATTTTTTCCAGCTTACCTCCATTTTGTTTCCCTTACGAAAATGACATTATAAAGGGCCTTACCCATCCAGATGGGAGAAAGCATTGTATAAAATAGGAGGAAGAGAATACTGTCCAATCCGATCTTATTCTTTTCTTCAGCCAATTTTCTTGAATTTACAATCATAAAAATTGTTCCGATGATAGCAATGAGTGACACGAAGACGATGATATTTGTATTAATATAGAAAAAATCAAGATTGAAGTTGCGGAAGGAAAAGCCGACAGTTGAAATTTCTTTTATTTTATCAATTAAACTGTTGATCCAATTTAAAATCATGGCGCCAAAAAGATACATGGTAGAAACCACCGAAAGGCCGGCTGCCGGCAGCACAATCATACCTAAATGCCCGTATTGGGGCTTGAAAAACATATCTCTATAATCAATAGAGTTTTTAAGAAAACCATAAACCCAGCGCAGGCGTTGTTTATAAAGGGTTTTCAGGCTGGTAGGAGCGATGGTGTAAACGAAAGCGTTATGGACATTGCCTATTTTCATGCCGTTTTTCTGCATTCTCATAGCCATTTCCATATCTTCGGTATTGTGAGCATGCTTGTAGCCGCCGATTTTCTCAAAGACTTCTCTGCGGAAGATGGAGAACGGCCCGGGAGTTATGTAGATAGCATTCAGATGATAAAAAACTTTCCTGAGAAAAATGCCAAATATATATTCGGCTTTTTGAACAAGGCCGAGCAAGCCTTTCGGTTCAAATATTTTTATTGAAGGAGTCACCGCCATCATTTCACTGTCTTCAAACTGAGCCACGATTCTATTTAAAGCTTCTGGATGAACGAAAGAATCGGCATCCAAACAACCAACCAATTCTGTATTTACGAAGTTAAGAGCATAATTTAGAGCTGTGTATTTGCCGCCATTTTCTTTTCTCAAGAGCTTTATTTGCTTGCTTTTGGCAAATCTTTGGACAACATTCCATGTTTTATCTGTGCTCCCGTCATCTACAATCAAAATAGATAGCTTGTCCTTGGGATAATTGAGTTTTAAAAGTGAAAATATAGTCTTCAATACTGTTGTTTCCTCATTCCAAACAGGCACTATTATCGAAACACTTGGCCATTTGCTTGGAACTTTTGATGTCGAAATTTTATTTCCCTTATTCCCGAACTCAAAATAAGTAATCAAAAAGAACACTTCTATGTATAAAGCGATGAAAAGAAAAATATAGATAACAATCTCTGAAACCAAATGCATGATTATTTCAATAATACTATATTTTTTAACTTTTAGCGAATTTTAGCCCCGTAAACCTTAGCAGTCTCTTGTTCTAATTTTTTATGCATGGTATCTACTTCAGCATTGGTTAAAGTCCGGTCAACCTTCCTGTAAACTATACGGTAAGCGTAGCTCACCTTGTTTTTGCCAAATTTTTCTTCATTTTCATATTTATCCAAGAGTTTTACCTCTTCAATCATTTCTTCTCCTACTGTTTCGCGTATTAAATCAAAATAATTGTTAGGCACAAACCCAATGTCCACAACAAAAGAAATATCGCGGACTACAGGCGGATATTTGCTCACTTCTTTGTATTTAACTCCAAGTTTGAGCTGGCTTTTAACCCGTGCATCAACCGACCAAAGCAGGCGGATGTCTGGCAATTCCATGCCAATTATAGCAAGTCTTTCAAGCCCGAAACCGAAGGCCCAGCCGGTGTAATTTTTGGAATCTACGCCCAATTGTTCCAAAACATTTGCATGCACTACACCGCAACCCAAAACTTCTAGCCACTTACCCGCAACTTCTACCTCCATCTCGAGACTTGGGTCAGTATAAGGGAATGAGTCCGGATTGAAACGGTATTTGATATCTTGACCGAAAACCGATTGCACGATTTGCACCAAAATATCTTTGAGATGCTCCACATTGATAACACCTTTTTCTTTGGGAATAATGTACCAACCGTCAATTTGATGGAAGACATTCATGTGATAGCGGTCAATTTCATCTTTGCGGTAAACTTTACCATAAGAGATAACCCCTATAGCCTCGTTATTTTTAACTTTCTCTTTGCCGAAATCAGAAGTCAGATAATAATACCAAGAGACAGTCGTCTGTGTTCTCAAAATATTTTTGTCATTTACAAAATATGTATCCGAATGGCTTCTGCTAGGATGATCAGCAGGGAAATTAAACAAATCAAAATTAACAGTATAAGGCACAACTTCAGGTACATTAATATCATCAAAATCTTTTAGTCCCTCTACATTTTTAATTTTATCTATCAAAGCCTTGATCGGACTGCCTTCAGTACGCGACAAATCCGGCATACTCAAATAACGCTTCATCCGCAAAGCGTCACTGTCTTCGCGTTTTTCCAAATCTTTGAGCAATTTCTGCTCTTCTTCTGTTGAAATATTGTATTCTTTTCCTTGCATATCTTTATTCTAGACAATTTATAGTTAAAATTCAACTTCATATTCTAAAATTACACCACACATTTTAGAAATACAATGGCGACCATTGTTTTTGCGAAGCCTTAAGCCCTCCCATTAGACAAGGGGAGGGCGGCTCTGACGCAAGTCAGAGCAGGTGAGGTCTGAAAAAAGAGTAGCGTCACAACAAGAAATTTGCTATAATAGAGAGTATAAATATGGCAAAAATTAAGGAAGACAAGAAGCAAAAGAGCACCTACAGCGCTGAATCCATAACGGTTTTGGAGGGCTTGGAGCCGGTGCGCCGAAGGCCGGGAATGTACATAGGTACCACAGGGCCGGACGGCTTGCATCACCTCATCACCGAGATTTTTGATAACTCCAGAGACGAGGCCATGGGCGGCTTCGCCAATGATATTGAAGTAGCGTTTTTACCGAATAACCGCATCAGGGTAGCCGATAACGGCCGAGGTATCCCTGTAGATATTCATAAACAAACCAAAGTTTCCGCACTTGAGACCATCATGACAACACTGCATGCCGGAGGCAAGTTTGGCGGCGAAGGTTATAAAATTTCCGGCGGATTGCATGGCGTCGGCGCATCGGTAGTCAACGCTCTTTCGGTTTATATGCGCGCCGAAATTTACAGAGACGGCGGAGTTTATATGCAGGAATATTGCAAGGGCAAGAAAAAAGCGGCAGTCAAAAAAATAGGCGGGAGCAAACTCAATGGCAGTATCATCACCTTCGAACCGGATGCGGAGATATTTAAAGAAGGAATTATTTTTGACTTTGAGCGCGTGGTACATCATATGCGCCAGCAAGCTTACTTGGTGAAAGGGTTAAAAATCTCGGTTTTGGATTTGCGGGAAGTCGAAGTAAAAATACCTGCCTGCGCAGGCGGGAAAGATGGAGAAAATTTCTACTTGCGTGACTTGAAAATTGAAGCTCCGTCCACCACTTTCTACTTTGACGGCGGGCTTATGTCTCTCATCAGATTTTATAATCAAAGCCAAAAACCTATCCACCGGAACGTATTTTACGTTGAAAAAATAAATGAAAATTTTGAAGGGGTGGAGGTTGCTCTGCAATACATAGACGACATCTCGGCGCGCATCATGCCTTTTGCCAACAACATTTACAACAGCGAGGGCGGTGCCCATATCACCGGCTTTAAAACTGCTCTAACTAGGACATTAAACAATTACGTTAAAAAAAATAATCTAGCCAAAAATGGCGATGATGCTTTCACCGGCGACGATGTGTTGGAGGGACTGACGGCCGTCATCTCGGTCAAGCTCCGCGAAATCCAGTTTGAAGGCCAAACCAAAGCCAAACTTGGCAGCGTGGAGGCCAGAGGTATGACTGAAAGTATCTTTGGGGAAGCTTTTGAAGCTTTCCTTGAAGAAAATCCCGATGATGCCAAAGCCATAGTCAGTAAAGTTATATTAGCCCTGCGCGCCCGCAAAGCCGCCAAAGCAGCCAAAGATTCAATCCTTCGAAAAGGCGCACTGGAAGGCATGACACTTCCCGGCAAACTTGCCGATTGTCAGTCTCATTCCGCCGAGGAGTCGGAGCTCTTCATTGTTGAGGGGGACTCGGCCGGAGGCACTTGTAAAGCCGGCAGAGACCGCAAAACTCAGGCCATCTTGCCTTTGCGTGGCAAAATTTTGAACATTGAAAGAGCTCGTTTGGACAGGATGCTCGGCTCGGAACAAATTAAAAACTTAGTGGTCGCTCTCGGCACCGCTATCGGTGATACTTTCGATCTTTCCAAACTTCGTTATCATAAAATAATTATCGCCACCGATGCCGACGTTGACGGCGCGCACATCCGCACTCTGCTCCTGACTTTGCTCTATAGATATTTCAGACCCATCATTGACGGAGGATTCGTCTACATCGCTCAACCGCCACTTTACAAAATAAAAAAAGGTAAAGAAGTTCACTATGCATATAGCGACGATGAAAAGGCTAGAATTTTGGGGAAGGATAATGAGCTTAAAGCTGAGAGCTTGGAGCTCGGGGAAGGAGAAGCGGAAATAGAAAATGAAGAAGAATCAGAACCCGAAACATCTAAGCTCTCAGCTAAAACCTCCAAACTTTCGGTACAACGCTACAAAGGTTTGGGAGAAATGAATGCCGAGGAACTTTGGGAAACGACCATGGATCCTAAGCGACGCATATTGAAACAAATCACAATTGACGAAGCCGGCGAAGCCGACCGCATCTTTGACGTCCTCATGGGCACCGACGTCCCCGCTCGCAAATCTTTCATACAGTCTAATGCCAAATTAGCGACTATTGACATATAAACATAAATAAAATACAATTTGAAATCAAGGAGGTTCGTATGGGGATTATGGATGATGCTTTAGACAAAATTGAGGAAAGCCTGAAAAGAACAGGCGCAAAATACGAGGGAGTAAGAATTACTCAGGAAAGTATCAAAAGACTCATAACGAAACTTTTGGCAAGTAAAAAACCTTCATTCAAAAAAGAATATATCATTCGCGAACTTAAAAAAGTATTGCGCGAATAGTGTTTAACCGGCTGTCCCGAATAAAAAGCCCCGTGCTTTTAATCGGGACTTTTTGTTTTTTATTTTTTCTCCTTAATTTCTTTTTGGAGGAGAGCGAGAAGTTTTTCGAAGAGTTTTAGTTTGTAGCGATTAATCGCTATATTTTAATTAATTTTATTAAATATGAAATTTATCTTGTCTGACAAATCTATATCTTTTCCTACCAACCATCGGAGGAAGAATAAAATAAATTTCTTCTATAAGATCAATGAGTGAATTTTTATCTTTTTTAAACACAGATTCTAGATATTTGTAATCACCTCTATCATATTTTTCAATCATACGACCCACTGTAGAGGTGCTTATAGATAAAGTACCAGCAATAATTCTGTCTGGTATCTTATTGATTATCATATAGATGATACCAACTCTTTTGGCAAACATAATCCTTTCGGTGGGGTAGAAGAATTCGTTTATAAATTTTCTAGTGTATTTTTTATTGCCGGAAAAATCTATTATTTCTACAAATTTTCTGAAAATTTTTTCAAATTCCTCATCTTTTATTTTTCTTTTTGAAACTCGCGTCATTTTATCTATGATTTACATTTAATTACTCTGAATACCAATTATTTAAAGTTTATCAAATGTAGCGATTAATCGCTACAAATAAAATTATTTTTAATTAATCTAAATATCTCTCCAAAAAAGCTTCTCTGTCTATATGAGCCCAACCAACAGGTCTTTTTTCATCTTTAAAATGTTCTTCTTTTAGTTTTTCATCGATTAAACCTTCGTATTTAAAACCAGCTTTCTTTAACAGACCAGGGTTTGCTTCTACTATCCAAGAAGTGGCTTGAATTTCTTTTATCCTCTCATCATCTTTAACTTGTTTGGCAAGTTCTTTTAATCCAGTGCGAAATGATTTTATTATTTCTCCTAGTCCTAAATCATCCCCCTCCGCAATATGTATAAAAGCTGTACCATTTTCTAGATCAACATTGTAATACATAAGCTTGCTTAGCTGTATGTTTCCCAAAGATTGAAGGGTTCTTTCTCGACTAACTCTGCCGAATAATTCCGGTTCTTCAATTCTTTTATCGATAATAAATTTTAGAGATTCAAATGACGAATTAACAAAATCTTCAGAGCTTTCTAGGTTTAAGTTCTTCGTTACTTGTTCAATAACAGGTTCCGGATCAAATTTGAGAACGTCTGAAGCTTCTCTGATTATGGAATAAAACTTATTTATGCTTTCTTCGTTTTTATAAGAAAACAGATTTCTAAGATATTCTTTTCCTTTTTGGTATGCTTCAGTGTGAGCTTCATCAATTGGTTGCTGTTCAAATTCAGGAGCTTGTTCCATTTTATTTATTTTTTCTCTTTGATTTCTTTTTGGAGTAGGGCGAGGAGAGAGTCGGGGGAGAGAGGAGAGGATTTTTCACCGGAGCGAGATTCGAGAGTGAGTTCGTGAGATGAAGATTCTTTGTCGCCAACGACTATCCAATAAGGAATTTTTTCATTTTTGGCTTTGCGGACTTTGCCGCCGAGATTTTCATCCGCTAAATCCACTTCGGCTCTAATACCATTTTCTTTTAACAAATTAAAAACTTCTTTGGCATAATCATTATGATTTTCGCGCACCGGTATTACTTTGACTTGAACAGGCGAGAGCCAGAGAGGGAAATTGCCAGCGTAATGTTCTATAAGAAATGCCATTGTTCTTTCCAAACAACCAATTGAGGAACGATGAATCACGATTGGTTTTTCTGGTTTGCCTTCTTTGTTTGTGAAAGATAATTCGAAACGATCCGGCATGACAAAGTCATATTGGACAGTAAAGGCTGTTTCCTCATTGCCTGAAATCTTCTTCATCTGAATATCAATTTTTGGGCCATAAAATGCGGCTTCATTAGCAGCTTCGTAGAAAGGTGCCTCGGCTTCGGTAAGAACTTCGCGCAACACATTTTCGGCATAATCCCATGAGGCATCATCTTTATAATATTTTTTGGTATCCGTCCGATCACCAAGCGAAAGGCGATAACGATAGTCTGTACCTTTAACAAGCCCTAGTGTCCCATTGATAAAATCGATCAGTTCAAGAACTTCTGTGATAACTTGTTTAGCTTGATCTTTGGCGGCAATAATATGGGCATCAGCTAAACAAAACATTCTGACACGGGTTAGTCCAGATAGCTCGCCACTTTTTTCGTAGCGGTATTGGTGAGCAATTTCACCAATGCGGTATGGTAACTCGCGATAACTGTGCGGCTCAGATTTGAAAAACATGAAATGGTGGGGGCAAGTCATTGGCTTCAAAATCAATTCTTCCTCATCAATTTTCATGACGGGATACATGGTGTCTTTGTAGTAAGGATAGTGTCCTGACTTTTTGTAAAGATCAACTTTGGCCAGGTCTGGGGTGACGACGTGGTGGTAGCCTCGCTTTAACTCTTCGTCGATAGTAAACCTTTCCAGTTCTCTCTTAATAGTTGCACCTTTTGGTCCAAATGTTGGCAAACCTTTTCCAACTAAATCAGAAAATACGAAAAGTCCTAAATCTTTACCGATAACTCTATGATCTCTCTTTTTGGCTTCTTCTTGGTTATGCAAATATTGTTCCAATTCTTCTTTATTTTCAAAAGCCAGACCATAGATGCGAGTTAGCATTTTATTTTTTTCATCACCGCGCCAATAAGCGCCGGCGGTTTTTGACAATTTGAAAGCTTCAGGATTTATCTCTTTGGTGCTCCCGACGTGAGGCCCTTTGCAGAGGTCGATAAAATCCCCCGAAATATAAAGGCTTATATCATTCAAATCCTTTATCATTTCCAGTTTGTAGGGCTGGTTTTTGAAAAGGTTTTCGGCTTCGGCTTTGCTGATTTCTTTCTTTTCAAATTTCAAATTTTGCTTTATTAAATCTCGCATTTTCTTTTCCAGTCTCGCCAAATCCTCATCTGAAATTTCAATATCATCGAAGTCATAATAAAAGCCGTTTTCAATGGCCGGACCGATGCCCAGTTTGACTTCGGGGAATTTATCCAAGACTGCCATAGCCAACAGATGGCTCAAAGAATGTTTTATTTTTTCCATATTTTCCATAAATAAACTTTACCACAATTTATTTTTTTATCCACATTTTTAATTTTGACTTTTGGGGATTAAAAGATATTATGGAAGACAGCGCATGGTCTTCTCCTTTTTGTGATTGAAAGGATGGGTATTTTATGCTTGTTCACAGCAGAAAGTGCTAAAAATGTCGGGCAGAAAAGCTCTCAAAGGGACGTGGGAACTATTCGGCTCAAACAGCAATGGGCGCGTTGTCATGGTTGGCGCGCCTATTTTTTTTATATAAATTTTTACAATTTCTTGGCTTTTTCGGCAATGAGAGTTTTTTCACCGTTGCGGATAGAGACGCGAGCTTTGACGACAATACATTCATCAGGAACAAAAATTTTCGAAAATTCTTGCAAAACTCTAGGAAACACCACTAATTCAATTTCATCATTTAAATCAACAAATTTTATAAAAAACATTTTTTCGCCGCCTTTGGTCAGAATGTCGCGCATATTTTCTATGAGACCGCCTACTATCACTATGTCATTTTCTTTGGAACTTTCTTTTATTTTGGTGATAGTGTTTTTTTGATTTGCTAGCTTTTCTTTGAACTGATCAAGGGGATTGCCGGAGACATACAAACCTAAAAGCTCTTTTTCCCAAGAAAGCTTTTCTTTCGGAGTAATCGGTTCGGACAGCGCCAAATGAATCGGTGAATATTCTCCCAAAGAAGCGAGTGAACCAAAAAGAGAATCTTGGTCTTTATTTCCACCAGATTCTTTGTTGTATTCCAAAAGAGTATCCATATTGGCAAGTAGTGAACCCCGCTCGCCAAAAGCGTCCATAGCGCCGCTTTTTACCAGCGCTTCCAAAGATTTTTTGTTCAAATTTCTATCTTGAATCCTGATCAGGAAGTCTTCAAGTGATTTGAATTTGCCATTTTCTTTTCTTTCGGTAGTGATGATACCGGAGATACCTTCGCCAAAGTTTTTAATGGTAGTCAAACCGAATCTTATCGTCTCCTTACCCAGCACCAAAGTAAAATCAGAAAAACTCTCGTTTATATCCGGCGGCAAAATTTCGATGCCCATTCTTTTGCATTCATTGATTGAACTCGCTACCTTTTCCGTGTCACCGCTTTCTGCCGAAAGCACTGCCCTCATATATTCGCCAGGGAAGTTGGCTTTCAAATACGCTGTTTGATAAGCCACTCGGCCATAGGAAACCGAATGAGCTTTGTTGAAGCCGTAAGCGGCAAAAGGTTCTATCCAGCTCCAAATTTGCTTGGATTTTTTTTCACTCCAACCCGAATGTTCCATACAGCCTTTGATAAATTTCTCCCGTTGCTTTTCCATTTCTTCCGGAATCTTTTTACCGACGGCTTTGCGGAATTTGTCTACCTCACCCCAAGTATAGCCAGCCAATTTATTAGCCATCATCAATAAGTCGTCTTGATAAACCAAAATGCCATAAGTTTTTTTGAGTATCGATTCAAGCGCCGGGTCAAGATAAGTGATTTTTTTAGGGTCATGTTTGCGGGCGATATAATCAGGGATAAATTGCATCGGTCCCGGACGGTATAAAGCCACCATAGCGTTGATATCGTGAATGGCGGTAGGTTTGAGGTCCACCAAAAATCTAGTCATACCGTCGCCATTAAGTTGGAAAAGGTCTTCGGTCTCGCCCCGCGCCAACATGGCAAAAGTTTTTTTATCATCAATCGGCATTTTATCCAAATCTATCTCTATGCCTTTGGTTTTTTTAAGAAGTTCCAGAGTTGCGGCAATGATAGAGAGGTTTTTGAGACCCAAGAAATCGAATTTGAGCAGTCCGGCGCCGTTTTCATCTACAGAATACATATCATATTGAGTAATTATTTTACCCCGCCCGACTGCGTCATGCGGGCGGGCTTCGCCTTTGGGGTCAAACTGAAGCGGTGTGAAATCAGTCAAAGCAGTCGGGCTTATGACCACACCCGCCGCATGCACCCCGATGTGACGTGCGCAACCTTCTATTTTTTTTGCCATATCTATAACTTTCTTGGAATCAGCGTCCTTTTTATACAACTCAGCCAGTTCCGGCACTTCGGCGAGAGCGCGTTTGATGGTCATAGGGAAACCTTGAGCTCCCATAGGTATAAGTTTGGCAATCCGGTCTCCCACTGCATAAGCGAACCCCATGGCTCGCGCCGTGTCACGCACTGACCCGCGAGCCATCATGGTGCCAAATGTTCCTATCTGAGCGACTTTATCTTCTCCATATTTTTGTTTTACATATTCCACCATTTCATCGCGTCTGTCGTCAGCAAAATCCATATCAATATCCGGCGCAGAAGGTCTGTCTGGATTTAAAAATCTTTCAAACGGTATTTCGTATTCAAGCGGATTTATATTTGTAATATGAACAGCATAAGTGGTTAAAGAGCCGGAAACAGAACCTCTGATGTTCGTCAAAATTCTGTGCTCGTGGGCATATTTTAGAAGGTCAGCCACAACCAGAAAATAAGGTGAGTAACCTTTGTTTTTTATGACTCCGAGTTCATACTCAAGCCGGTCTATTATTTCTTTATTTTTTGGGAGTTCACGCTTTTCAAGTCCTTCGTAAGTCAGGTCATGTAATTCATCATCGGCGCTTTTGCCGGACTCTATTTTAATTTTCGGAAACGCCCACTTACCAAGTTCCAATTCCAAATTGCAAAGAGCAGTGATTTTATGATTATTGAAAATCGTTTCGGGGAAATCCTCAAACCTTTTTCTGGCTTCTTCATCCGAAAGAAACGAAAAATCTTCATCTTCGTTATCCCAAGCGCCGCGCTCACTGTTTCCACTTGGAACACCTTGGCTCACTGCCATCAGAGTATCTTTGGCTTCTCTGTCTTCAGGCGCAATATAATAGACATCATGACAAGCCACTGTGCCAACTCCGTTTTCTTTGGCAAACTCCGCGAGAACTTTCATATGTTCGTTATGGCCATTAAGCTCGGGGTGCATCGTCAGTTCAATATAAAAATCTCCACCATCATCATTAGAAAATATTTTTTTGTATTTTTGCACAAGCTCGCCCGCCAATTCCATATTTTTATTTCGGAGTGCCGTCGAAATATCTCCGCCCCAGGAAGAAGAAATGCAAATCAAACCTTCGTGATATTTTTCCAAAATTTCAAAATCTATACGAGGTTTGTAATAAAATCCTTCTAGGTATGATGCAGTCACCAGTTTCAAAAGATTTTTATATCCTTTTTCGTTTTTGCAAAGCAAAATTAATCTGAACCTGTCTTTATCCACACCGGCTTGTTTATCAAAACGGGTGCGGCTAGCCAAATATGCATCCACTCCAATGATAGGCTTCACGCCGGCTTTTTTGCATTCCTTATAAAATTCAATCGCGCCATACATGTTGCCATTGTCAGTGAGTGCCAACGCTTCCATCCCTTCCTTTTTAGCCGCTTCTATAAGCTCGGGAATCTTGGGCAAGGCCTGAAGTAAGGAGTAGTGGCTGTGGGTATGGAGATGAGTAAATTTCATATATAGCAGTATAATACAAAATATGAAATTGATAATAGGGGTGGATGAGGTGGGGAGGGGACCCTTAGCGGGACCGATTACGCTAGTGGCTTTTGTAGCACCAGAAAATTGGCGTAACAAACTGATTAAAATCCTCGGAGGCAAAATCAAAGACTCTAAACTATTCTCTCCGGCAAGAAGATTTGAAATTTATAAAGAACTCCAAAAATTAAAAAAGAATAATCTAGTTTCTTTTTCTGTTTCGCATATTTCAAACAAAGTAATAGATAAAAAAGGATTAACTTACGCCACCAACCTTGGCATCAAAAGATGTTTGAACAAATTACAACACACAAATCTAAATTACAATGGCGACCATTGTTATTTAAGATTGGATGGATTGTTGAGGGCGTCAAAGGAATTCAAAAATCAAAAGACTATTATTGGCGGGGACAGTAAAAATATTTTTATTGCCTGCGCTTCCATCGTTGCCAAAGTCCGTCGAGACCGCCTGATGTGTCGCTTGGCTAAAAAGTATCCCCAATATAGTCTAGAAATCCACAAGGGCTACGGTACCCTCCTCCATTACAAACTCCTCAAAAAACACGGCTTATCGGATTTGCACAGAATCTCCTTTTGTAGTAACATAAAACCATGGTAGTTCGAATGCGACATACAAGAAGTCAGAGGGGGAACACAAGAAGCCATCATGCGATAGAGGTTGCTATTTTGTCTTTATGCAAAGATTGTGGCAGTCCGAAAGCGCCACATGTAGTTTGCACAGTCTGCGGTAAATACAAAGGCAAACAAATCATTGACGTCCATTCCAAAATTGCCAAGAAAGAAAAGCGCGCCAAAGAGAAGGCCAAAGCGGCAAGGAAATAAGAAGTATGAATCATGAATTAAGAATTATGGACTTTTAAATCCATAATCTGATATAATTCTTACCATGATTCATAATTCTTGAATCATAATTCAAGTCCCTTATGTCAAACCGGCACCTTGCAAGATCAACCGTACTTCAAACTCTATATGAGTGGGATTTTGGTGGCCAAAAAATAAATCCCGAAGAAATATTAAAGAGAGATACTTTGGAATTCGCGCCCGGCGCCGAATGTGATTCTTTTATGAAGAGCCTTTTAAATGGAGTTATTTCCAAACAAAAAGACCTTGATAATATAATCTCATCTGCCGCTCCGGAATGGCCGATTGATAGAATCGCTATTTTAGACAGAAGCATTTTGCGCATTGGCCTTTACGAGTTGCTTTTTGCCGATAGAGAACAAGTACCTCCGAAAGTAGCTATCAATGAAGCCATTGAACTTGCCAAAAAATTCGGCG
>CAYICK010000017.1:0-13381 GCA_964361905.1 uncultured Candidatus Saccharibacteria bacterium
AATGCTCCCTTGTTGGCCGCTTCCATTATCCCCGGACCACCGCCGGTCATAACCGAATAATGAAGTTCTCTCACTATTCTTCCTGCGAGATTTCCGGCTTTTTCATAATAAGGTTCTCCTTCTTTAGTTCTGGCCGAACCAAAAAATGTGACTGAGCGCGGATAATTTTTTACAAACTCAAATCCGTTTCTGAATTCTTTGGATATGAGGCTTAGCCGTTTGTCGGCGGCTTCACTTATTTCCAACAAGGTCAAAGGTTTGTTGTCGTTCATCCCGTTAAAAATTAAAAGGTTAATAATATAATCCCGTGTTAGTAGAAAGGTTCTGATTTCTAACGGGATTCATATGTCCACATTTTAGCGGTTTTAAATAATAAGGCAATATGCTATATTCGGGATAGTAAATTATTATTAAGATAAATCAAATGAAAAAATTGTCTAGAAATGAGTGGATTGGCGTGGGGGTTGCCGTTGTTTTCGTCGGTTATACTTTGTTTGGCGGAGATATTATGAGCTTATTTCAAAAAAATTCAATGAATGAAAATGCTTCAGCTACGGCCGTTAATTCGGAAACAAACACTGCGCCCGCTGGCGGAGTGATTATAAAAGATGTTTCTGTCGGCAAAGGGGTTGAAGTCAAGGCTGGAGATTTGGTTTCGGTAAATTACATTCTTTCTCTCCCCGACGGCACCGTTGTTCAAAATTCCAAAGATTTCGGCAAACCATTTCAGTTTACTCTTGGAGCTGGCCAAGTTATCCCGGGTTGGGAAATGGGTTTTGCTGGGATGAAAATTGGCGGTGTGCGCATGATAACTATTCCTCCTGAACTCGCTTACGGTGCACAACAAGCTGGACCAATACCTCCAAACTCTATTCTGGTCTTCACCATTGAACTTCTGGATGCTTCTGCCGCCCCTGCTCAGTCTGCGCAATAATTGACGGATGTTTAAGATAGAAAAGAAAATAAAAAATTCTCTCGGGCGAGCCGGGGTTTTGAGTACGCCGCACGGTGATGTTTTAACTCCGGCTTTCGTCACGGTGGGCACCAAAGCTACGGTCAAATCGCTTTCATCTGAGCAAGTTTTGGAGGCCGGTTCGCAAATAGTTTTGGCCAATACTTATCATCTCTATCTGGAGCCGGGCGAAAAGATAATCAAAGAGTCGGGCGGTTTGCACGATTTTATGAATTGGCCGGGACCGACGATGACCGACTCGGGCGGCTTCCAGGCGTTTTCACTCGGTGTCGCTTTCGGCAATAATTTAAATAAATTTATTGGTAGCGAAACTCCGACACCGGCA
The DNA here is from genome assembly GCA_964361905.1 of uncultured Candidatus Saccharibacteria bacterium. Taxonomy (GTDB): domain Bacteria; phylum Patescibacteriota; class Minisyncoccia; order Phycocordibacterales; family WO2-35-19; genus WO2-35-19. The sequence goes on from CAYICK010000017.1 coordinate 1,299, forward strand.
GAAATTGATGAGGCTTATGATGACAGAAAAATTAAAAAAGCCAAGATTACCGAAGACGGAGTTGAGTTTCAGTCTATTATAGATGGGAGCAAACATTTTTTTACCCCCGAAAAATCCATCCAAATTCAAAACAATATCGGCGCCAATATTATTTTTGCTTTTGACGAATGCACCTCGCCTCACGCTCCCAAAAAATATTTGGAAGAAGCTTCAGCCCGAACGCATAGATGGGCAAAACGCTGTTTAGAGTTTCATAACAAAAAAGACCAAACTCTTTTCGGAATTGTTCAAGGTGGTCGACACGAGGATTTGAGAAAAGAAAGTGCAAAAAAAATAGGAAGTATGGGTTTTGAAGGGTTTGGCATCGGTGGTTCTTTCGTCAAAGAAGATATGGCCACAGCAGTCAAATGGGTTAACGAGATTTTACCGGAGGAGAAGCCCAGACATTTGCTCGGAGTAGGCGAGCCGGTAGATTTGGTTTTGGGAGTAGAGAACGGTTGCGATACTTTTGACTGTGTTTCACCGACGAGGCTGGGGCGCAATGGCACTCTTTTCACTCACAAAGGCAAAATACACATTGCCAATGCGAAATATAGAAATCTCTTAGAGCCGATTGAAAATAGCTGTAGCTGTTATACTTGCCGAAATTACAGTGCCGCTTACGTCGCGCATCTTTTCCACTCCAAAGAAATGCTGGGTGCTACTTTAGCCTCTATTCATAATCTTTATTTTCTGAATAATCTGATGTCAAAAATAAGAGAGTCGATTTTGAATGGAACCTTTTTTGAATTTAAAGAAAATTTTTTAAGAAGTTACAAATGATTTTCAATTTATACAAACGAAAAGGCGAGACGCCGCTTGAATGTATCCAGAGATTTGCCAAAAGCACGGAACTGCCGAAAACCGAAAAAATGACTTATTTGGGCCGGCTGGACCCTTTGGCCGAAGGCGTACTTTTGGTGGCTACCGGTGAAGATGTGAAAAGGAAAGAAGAATTTTTGGGACTGGATAAAGAGTATGATTTCATTTCCATTTTTGGTTTTGCCACCGATACTTATGATATTTTGGGCAAAATAGTGAGGGTTGAGAAATTGAAGGAATTTTCAGAATATGACATAAGCAAAGTGGCGTCTATTTATGAAGGCGAGAGGGAACAGAAATATCCGCTCTATTCTTCCAAAATGATTGCTAGAAGAACCTCACCCCACTCTGCTTTGCAGAGTGACCCTCTCCTAGAAGCAGGAGAGGGTAAAACAATCAATATTCATAAAATAAAATTCCACAAACTTGATGTTCTTTCGAGCAAAGAACTTTTCGGCCGGCTGCTTATGGATATTTCCAAAGTGCAAGGTGATTTCAGGCAAAATGAAATTTTAATTTTATGGAAAGAACTGCTTTCCAAATATCCGAAAGCCCAAATTTTCCTAGGGCATTTCAGCGCTCACGTCTCCTCCGGCACTTACATCCGCAGTTTGGTTAACGATATGGGCAATACGCTAGGTTTCGGCGCCACCACTCTTTCAATCAAAAGGACCCGAATAGGGGATTACAAAATCGAAGATAGTGTAAAATAACACAACAAAAATACTAAAAAGATATACTAAACGCTCAGCGTCTAATATAGATTTTTATGAAAATTATTGTAAAATTTCTTCAATTATTTTTTTAACCAAAGCGCCATCGGCTTCGCCTTTGGTTTCTTTCATTACTGCGCCCATAAACTGGCCAATTTTAGTTTTATCAACCTCGCCCATCTCTGCCTTTTTTTGCATAACTATCTCGCGAATTTTTTCTTCAGACATTTGAGCTGGCAGGAATTCTTCCAAAACTTTGAGTTCAGCTTTTTCGTTGTCTGCCAAATCTTGCCGGCCGCCTTTCTCAAATTGCTCAATAGAATCTTTCCTTTGTTTGACCAGCCTGCGGATGACAGCGATAGCCTCAAAGTCCGAGAGTTTGTCTTTTGGTGTGCGTTTGAGCGCAACTGCCTCATTGGTAAAAGCAGCCAATACTCCTCTCAGAGTAAGCAACCTTACTTGGTCTTTGGCCCGCATCGCCTCGGGTATTTGTTCCTGAATTTTATCTTGCATGGTATTTATAATACAATTTTTAATTTTTAATTTCAAATTTTTAATAACCAAAAAATCCTTATATTTAGCTATAAATAAAACTTGCCAAAAGTTTGACAGAACAGTTGTACTATGCTATACTGTTATGGTAGTTCTTTGAGGCAATTAAATCGATTTTTCCCACCCAAAGTTGGACTTTGAGCAAAAGGAGAGTTATGAAGAAGATTTTCAGTTTTGACGCAGAGACTAATGGTCTCTGGGGCAAGGCTTGGGCGATCGGCGCTCTCGTCTATAATGAAAATGGTATCGAAATTTTCCGTTTTCTCGCACGTCTCCCGGATTCAGTCGTGACTGATTCGTGGGTTCGCGAACATGGTTCGCTTGCCGCGATGGCGGGTGTCCAAGTGACGCATGACACATATGAGGCAATGCTCGCTGATTTCGCTCAGTTTTACATGGCGAACAAAACCGATGCAGACATCATTGTCCATATGGGCGTTCCAGTTGAAGCTGGACTTCTGCGGGACATGCACGACGCTGGATTTATTGGAGATTTTGATGGCCCGTATCCACTCATGGATGTATCCGGCAACTTGCAACAATTCGGAGAAGATCCGACATCAGTGGACGGTTATTTGAAAAAATATAAGTTATCCATTGGTGAAGTCGAAGGTGGGACGCACAATCCGCTCTACGATTCGGCTGTGGCGGCCGCGGTTTACCAGCATTTGATGCTTAGACTGGAGGACGAGCAAAAAGCATCTATCCGAAGAGATGCTAATCGCATGTTCTGATTCAATCGAGACAATAGGTTTTATGGGAGACTCGAAAGGGTCTCCTATTTTTTTACAAAATTGTCTGATAAAATACATAAATGCAGAACTTGGTTATTGTTATTTTAGCTTTGGGGCTTGTGGGAGCTATTTTTGCTTTGCTTAAGAAGAAAGATGAACCCAAAACAGATGATGGTGCCATGAGACTCCTTCTAGAACGTATGGGTCAACTTTCTGATGTTGTTGATAGAAAAATGGGAGAGAGTACAAAAGAAATGGGAGAGTCGATGAAATACCAATTTTCTGAATCACAACGATTAGCAACTGATATTAGAGATTTGGTACACAGACAACTTACAGAAGTTTCTAAAGGTGTTGCGGAAACTAAAGAATCAACTAAACAAGTATTCACTATTGCGGAACAACTTCATAATTTAGAAAAAGTTCTTAAGAATCAGAAACAGCGAGGTAATTTAGGCGAGGCTTCTCTTGAATTGGTCTTATCAAATATTTTACCACCAACGTCATATCAGATTCAGTATGAATTTCCCGGAGGAGAAACAGTTGATGCTGTTATTAAAACCAAGGAGGGATTTATACCTATTGATGCAAAATTCTCACTCGATAACTATAGTAGGCTTTCAAACGAAAACGATGAAATTCGCAAGGCAGAATTGGAAAAAGAATTTAAAAACGATTTAAAAAAGCGTATAGATGAAACAGCAAAATATGTAAGACCCAAAGATGGCACGCTACCTTTTGCTTTTATGTATATACCAGCTGAAGGTATCTATTATGATCTTTTAATAAACGAGGTTGGGTCAGTGAAAATTAATACCCGCAACCTAATCGATTATGCTTATAACGAGAAAAAAGTAATTATTGTTTCCCCAACAACTTTTGCGGCGTATTTGCAGTCTGTTTTGTACGGATTCAAGGCATTTAAAATAGAGGAGACGGCAAAAGATATAGCCAAAAATGTAGAGAGTTTATCGAGACACCTGAAAGCGTATGAGGATTATTACAAAAAACTTGGTAATTCTCTTTCTACAACAGTGAGTCATTATAGTTCTGGGGTTAAAGAATTTGGTAAAATAGATAAAGACATTCTAAAAATTACAGGAGAAAGTATAAATTTGGATCTACCAAGCCCGAATAAGCCAGACTTTGAATAAAGACACAAAACCACCCAAATGGGTGGTATGTGCGTGTAAAATTTTTTTCTAATCTTTCTACCATTCTCCGATTTGCCGCTCGGCAAACACGTTTAATTCCATAGAAGGAATTTATTTTTGAGGATGTTTTTCAATTTCGTATCTTTTTGCATAATCTGTCCCACCTACACATTGTAGGAAAATGTATAGCAGAATATACTTATCGATAGCTAATCTTTTCAGACTACATTTGTAGTCCACCCGGTAGTTAGAAAAGAACTTTCACGACATGATTATTTCACAGTTGTCTAAAAATTGCAAGATAAAGATTCGGATAAGCCGAATAATTAAAGAATAACACAGGGCTTGGAATAACTATTCCAAGCCCCATAAATCAATCGCATTGGCGGGCGATTGTGTTGAGTTTCTCCAACTCTTCGCATAGAACTTTTTCTTTCTCTCGATCGCCCGCCTTGGCTGCTTCGAGCAAGGCTTTGGAAACTTTACCCGCTTTTGCACTAGCTGCTCTGGCCTCTTTGTGGGCCGTGCACTCACAAAGAATTCCTGCTTGCGGGTGATTGTGCACATTACCTATTGGCATAAAGAACTCCTTTCTTCAGGAAAAAATATAGCACAAAAATTAGCCCTTGCAAGATTTGGTCAAATCCTGTAAAGTGTTGTGGTTATGGCAGAAATAAAAACCAAAGAAAAAGCGGCTCCCAAGGCACCTGCAAAGGCCAAAATTGCCCCTAGCAAAGCGGTAAAACCTAAGGTGGTCTCCCACGCCGCTAAAGCTCTGCGGGATGAAAATGGCAGTTTTGCCGTAATTGAGACAGGAGGGAAGCAGTACCGGGTGGCTGTTGGCGATACCATTAAAATAGAGAAAATGAAAGAGGCCGCCTTCGCTAAAGCTACGGCGCCCAAAGAGGGGGACAAAGTAGTTTTTGATAAAGTTTTGCTTATTGACAATGGCACAGACAGTACCGACATCGGCACTCCTTATATCACTGGAGCCAAAGTTTCCGGCAGTTTGGTTGAAATTGGCCGCAATGCCAAAGTCATAGTTATAAAATACAAGCAAAAAAGCCGTTACTTCAAGAAAAACGGCCACCGCCAGCCATTCTTTAAAGTTCAGATTGAGAAGATTGGATAAACCCAGACACTTGTGCACAAGTGTGTGGGTAAATAAAAAAACTGGCCGTCCCGAGGACACTGGACGGCTTTTCCTAACCTTCTCCTTTCCTCTCCCTTACTTTAAGGGCGAGGTAACTTCATTCTAGAATTCAACTATATATAGATATGTTGCGCGGTTCCCCCCTTAAGGTAAGGGGGGCTAGGGAGGTTAGAAAAAAGAAAGCGGGGTGAGGTTAAGAAAAGAAAAAATCTTTAAATCTAAAAAGAATGAGAAATATTATAACAAGATACCAAGTTATCAAAATTTGGGCATGATATTTTGAAACAAAGTGGAAAAATTTGTTTACCCTCTCTTGTTGTAAGAGAGGGATAGGGTGAGTTATTTCAAAATGATTTTCGCGGAAGTTCCAGACGGTAGTGTAAAGGAAAAGAGGCCAAGTGACTACCCAAGTTATCATGCAATAAATGCAAAGCGAGCCGATGCGATAAACACTCTCAAAGAAAAACCACATTACGAAAACCATAGCCGCCAAAGTTCCTAAATTTACCAGAAGCCAAAGAGGTTTTTTGGCGCGGCCGCCGGAAAGTAGCATTATACCAATAGCGAGGAGCATCGAGAAAGCGACAATGCCCAAAAGGGAATTAGGAAAGCCGAAAATTTCACTTTGCCATTTACTGGCGACCGAAGTACAGCTGACGAAAGGGTTAATATTACAAGGCAAGCTGACATTCGGGTTTTTTATAAATTCAATAGTATCAACAGTCAGAATGAAAGAAGCCAATAGGCCGATAATACTACCAACGATTAAAATGTAATGGTAAATTTTTTGTACGCTCATACCCTATTTCTCAAAGCATTTTTCAAAGTGTCACTATCAGCATACTCCAATTCTGTGCCCATTGAAAGGCCTTTACCCAGATGTGATATTTTGATTTTATATTTAGAAGTCAGTTGTTCCAATGATTTCACGACATAGTCGGCGGTGTTTTCTCCTTCTGGATTCCAGTTGACTCCCAAAATAATCTCGTTTATATTTTTTTTATTTTCTATAAACTTTTTCAATTCTTTTATCCTGATTCTTTTTTCCGGCTCTTTTTCAAGTATCGACACTGAGCCGCCGAGCACGAAATAAACACCTTTGAAGTCGCCATTTTTTTCTACCGATTCCAAATCAACATCTCTTTGCACAATCATAAGAGTGGAGTGGTCTCTGCTCTCATCCGCGCAAATTTTACATATACAATGGTCGCCATTGTTATTTTGATTTGTGTGGTGTAATTGAAAAAAGCGGCGGCAATCCTCACAAATTACCACATCATTTTTCAGGTCTTTTATGTTTTGAGAAAGTTCGTCCAATGTGCCGTTGGCTCTGGTTAATAGATAATAAACAAACCGCCTGGCCTGTCTCGGCCCGATGCCCGGAAAGTTTGAAAATATTTGGATTAACTTTTCTATGCTGTTCATAATTAGAATTCGCGGAATTCTGATTCAGCGCCGCTAAACTGAGCCTTTTCTAGAGGCAAGAAAGAAGCTTTTTTATCATTGAAAAAGAGTTCAACTTTGCCGGTGGCGCCGTTGCGGTGTTTCTCTATCAAAATTTCAGCGATGTTGGTTTTCTCCGATTCCTCCACACCTTTAGCTTTGTCTTCACGGTGGATAAACATCACCACATCGGCATCCTGTTCTATGGAACCCGAATCGCGCAAGTCCGAGAGTTTGGGCTTGCCGCCACGTTGCTCCACGGCGCGCGAGAGCTGTGAGAGGGCGAGCACCGGCACTTCAAGTTCCCTGGCCAGATTTTTGAGCGATCTTGAAATTTCGGTGACTTGGTTGACCATAGAATCATAATTTTTGGTGGTCATCATAAGTTGCAGGTAGTCAACCACGACAAGTCCGAGACCTTTTTCGTTTTTAAGCCTGCGAGCGACCGAACGCATTTTTAAAATATTATTGCCGGGCTGGTCGTCTATAAATATCGGCGCTTTGGAAAGGGTGTCAAGCGATTGGCGGATGGCGGAGAAATCATCTTCTCTGATACCCCTTCCGGTGCGGAGTTTCCATGCATCAACGTTTGATTGGGAAGCCAGCATACGGTCTACCAGTTGCTGTGAGCTCATTTCAAGTGAAAAGATGCCGACTGGGACATTATGGAAGACTGCGGCTTGGCGGGCAATATCGAGGGCGAGAGCAGTTTTTCCTACCGAAGGTCTTGCTGCTAAAATTATCAAATCAGATTTTTGCAGGCCGGAAAGTTTCTCATCGAGTTCTTTGAAGCCGGTCGGCACACCGCGCAAACCGTCTCCAGAGTTGTGCAATTTATCAAGTCTCTCCCACGCCTCATCCAACTCTCCTTTGAGTTCTACGAATTTGTGGATACTGGAAACATTGGTCACATCGTAAATTTTCTTCTGAGCTTGGTCCAAAAGTTCCTCCAGTTCGGCGGCTTCGTCATAACCCAATGACGAAATGAAATCCGCCGCGCCGATTAAATTCCTGGCGATGTATTTTTTCTGAATTATCTGAGCGTAATAAGTGGCATTGGCGGCCGAAGGTACACAATTTACAAGCTCGCCGAGATAACTATTGCCGCCGATTTCCTCTAGCAGGTTTTTTTCTTTAAGTCTGGCCGAAACCGTGAGCAAGTCTGTCGGATTGCGTTTACTGAAAAGTTCCAACATTGTCTCAAATATGAGGCGATGCTTCTCGGAATAAAAAGAGGCGGGGTATGCAGTGTCAGTAATTTCAAACATCACTTCCGGCCGGAGCATAATAGAACCAAGCAAAGCTTTCTCGGCCTCGGTATTATTTGGTGGAATTCTTAGATAGTTTTTTTTATTATCTGGCATGTTTCAATAATAACCAAAATCAAATCTTCTTCAAACTTCCAAACTCTAATAAGTTGTGTTCAATAAGTGGAAATCAATGTTTGTGGTATAATGCTTACAATTATGGCATCAGTTTACACAAACCAAAGTTCAAATGTGGCCAAGACCTATTTATTAATGGGTTTGTTTTTGGTGGTAATTGTGGGTTTGGGCTGGGCGATTTCTAATTATTACGGCAATTCCGGCATTCTTTATATAGCGATTATTTTCAGTATTGTGATGAATGTGGCCAGTTTCTGGTATTCTGACAAAATTGTCCTGAGCCTTTCCAAAGCTCGTCCGGCTAAACGCGAAGAATTTTTTGACCTTTATACCGTGACTGAAAATCTTTCCATCACTGCCGGCCTGCCGATGCCAAAAATTTATGTGATTGATGACCCGGCGCCCAACGCCTTCGCTACCGGCAGAGATAAAAATCATGCGGTAGTTTGCGCTACCACCGGCTTACTCCAAAAACTTGACCGGCAAGAACTTGAAGGTGTTGTTGCCCACGAACTTTCTCACATCGGCAACCGCGATATTTTGCTTATGAGCTCGGTGGTGGTGCTGGTCGGTTTCGTTTCCATTATTTCTCACATATTTTTAAGAGCTTCTTTTTTGGGGGGCCACAGAGACAATGATAGAGGCAGTGCTGGTAATGTTTTGGCAATCGTCGGGATTATTTTCATTATACTTTCACCAATAATCGCTACCCTTATCAAACTCGCTATTTCCCGCAGGCGCGAATATTTGGCTGACGCTTCGGGGGCACTCCTTACCCGTTATCCGGAAGGTCTAGCCAAGGCTTTGGAAAAAATCGGTAGTTACAACATGCCCATGAAATCGGCCAGTGAGGCTACGGCGCATCTTTTTATATCCAATCCCATTCCTGCCAAAAAAAATATTTCCGGCGAATCGATTTCCGGTTTGTTCAATACTCATCCTCCGATTGCCGAACGCATCAAAATTTTACGCGAGATGCATTGACACACAAATAATATATAAATATGAATGAAGAAGAAAAAAACAAAGAAACTTTAATCGCCCGCATAACCGAACTTGAATCACAAGTTTATGACCTTGAAAAAGACCTTATTCACGATGCTCTGACAGGACTGAAAACCCGAAGTTTTTTTGAAGAAGAATCAAAAATATATTTAGATATGATACACAACATAAGCGCCGGCAAAAGGAAGCAATGGTTCGGCTTCAAAAATCTTTCATTTTTATTTATAGACATAGATTTTTTCAAAAAAGTAAATGACACTTATGGCCACAACATCGGAGATACAGTATTAAAAAAAGTAGCAGAAACTTTAGTACGAAGTGTGAGGGTGGGAGATACGGTAGCCCGTTGGGGTGGGGAAGAAATAGTCGCTTCGCTTTTGGGCGCGGACCTAAATGATGCCAAAAATAAAGCTGAAGAAATCAGGAAGGATGTGGAAGCCTTAACTTTTGAAGAAAATCCGGATTTGAAAGTTACCGTTAGTATCGGGGTAGTTTCTTCCGATGTATCATCGGATTTTACTGAGCTGATTAAAAGAGCCGATTCTGCCCTCTACGAATCCAAAAACTCCGGCCGCAACAAAGTGAGTGTTTATTCTGAAAATTCTGATTAATTTCACAAAATAAAACCACCGAGTCATTAAAAGACCTCAGTGGTTTTTTGCCGGCTAAGAAGCTTGACAAAGAGCTCCTAGTTCGCGATTGACACGGCGGAGGTGTCTCTTTTGGGCTGCTCCTTTCAAGCCAAATTTAATAGCAATAGGGAGTAGCGGTCGAGTGGTGATGCAAACTGCACCACCGCGTCGTTTCAACTCCTCGATCCGCTGGGCCTTTTCGGCTTCGGCGTTGAGCCTAGCTTTTTCGGCCTCGGCTTCAATCCGCGCTTTCTCATCCAGTTGCTTCCGGATCTCATTCCAGACTGCTCCGATGAAGTTGAACTTTGCCTCGGGGCAACCGTGAGAAACTTTGCCGGCGCAGCCGAAGCAAACAACATGGTTGTTCAGGACCACATCTTCAAGAGCGGTCTTGCTGAAATCGGTGAGGACATCTACAACGGCAGGCACCAAAGCTCTTTTCGGTTCAACATCATTACTGCACACATGACACTTAAACATAACTCCTCCTCAAATTAGGGAAGCGGTTAAAAGCTCAAAAAACGTTAAAATTACAATATTCATACTCTCGGTATATTATACACCCAGCTTGATTATTTGTCAAGCATTAATTATAATACTCAAAATAACCCTTATTTTTAAGCCACTTTTTTCTTTTCCTCATAATATATCATAAATCTTAATTACATGTTAGATTATATGTTGTTTGGAGAGATGCGAGAGTGGTTTAATCGGCAGACCTGGAAAGTCTGTGTGTCCGAAAGGGCACCAAGGGTTCGAATCCCTTTCTCTCCGCCGAGTTTTGTTATATAATATTAAAATTACTATTAATTAAATAAATTTTATGGAATCAGAAGGATATTCGTCAGATTCTAATGAAAGAGCTAAAGAACCAAATAATGAAGCTCTTAAAAAATTGGAAGAAGAGTTAAATGATTTGAAACAGAGACTAGAAAATGGAGAAGATGTCAGTAATGAAATCCAAGAAAAAATTAAGGTTATAAGAAAAGTACAAGAAGATTTAAGGATGATTGACCGGGCTGATTACGACCAAGCTGCCTAATGAACGCTTCGCCCCGTATTTATTTTAACGCCAAGAAGGCGTTGGCGTAGTGGATGGCGATGCCGCCGAAGTTTGGGTTTGATTTGAAAGCGGAATCAATCTTGGCTACTTGTTCCAAAAGATTTTTCTTGGAAGTGCTGTAAAAAGTTATATATGGCGGAGTCACATCGCCGGTCTCTTGGGCGATGACGATTTTGGTATTTTGGGCGTTGCTTTTGGCTGTCCGCATTTCGTTTGCGGAAACACCGATTGAACCGTCTTTACCGTCGGCAAAGTTTCTGTAAGACATAATAATAATAGAACTATTCTGCCTCCTGTCTAAAATTTTAATCAGATGGTCAAAGATGTAGCCGTTTTGGCCACCGTAGGCAAACTTCGGAGTGGCCTTGTCCTTTTTATCATAAAAATCCGGCACGACGACGGAGAGTTGCAAGGTGCTGGTCCCCAAATAATATTCGGTTTTGTCAACCAGTCCTACGAAATTTGTCAAAATTTGGGCAGAATTGTTTTGATAAGCATCCATCAGATATGGTTCAATATCATACTGAAAGCCGCGAAATTTATTTTTATGCGTAGCATTGAAATTTTTGACATAATCGGTGACGGCAAAAGCTTTGTACTCATTGCCACTCTCCGCCCAATTTTGCCAACCGGCCTCGGCATCTACCCTGATGCCTTTTTGGTTGGCTCTCGCGATGAAGTTATCGATTATTTTTGTAAACTCCTCTCTCTTTTGATTTTTTTCAGCGCCATCCGGCATAGTGAAAATATCCAAATAAGAATCTATAGAAAGGTATACCGTGTCCACACCATCTTTTTGCACTCCGGTTAAAATTGATTCCGTATATTCCGGCGTTATCCTGGATGTAGGTGTCCAAACCCAAGTGCCGTATTCTTTTGGTAATGACGTTTTCGTTTTGAAGAAATTTTCTGTGAAAAATTTGATTAGATCAGCGAGTGATGCCAGTTGATTGGAAGTGAATGAAGGATTTGACGGAACGCTTACATTAAAAGCAATCTTTTTGAACTGGGGGTTGGTGGTAACAGCGTTTACTGTGATGTATCTGTCGGAATACTGCGATATTTTCGTGTCAACGGTATTTTGGTGGGGAATCGATGCGTCTTTCGGTACAAACCAAAAAATCGCGCTGAGTATTCCGGCGCACACCACAATACCCGTTATTAAAAATTTCTTGGTACTTAATCCTCCTTTCTTTTTTTTCATTATTTTTATTATAGCGAAAATTTATATTTTCTGCTAAATTAGATTTGCGCGGTTAGCTCAGTTGGTAGAGCGCGTCATTGACGTTGACGATGTCGTGGGTTCGAGCCCCTCACCGCGCACTATCAGTTTCGGGGTATAGTATAGTGGTAGTATACACGCTTCGGGTGCGTGAGGCTCCGGTTCG
>CAYICK010000018.1:0-12267 GCA_964361905.1 uncultured Candidatus Saccharibacteria bacterium
ACTCACATAGACATTTGTTTTGGAGATCGCTTCCGCCGGCCGCGCCACGACATAAAAATAATTTTTGAAAAATAAAAATTCAAAAATTATTTTTTTATTTTTAAAAATATTTTTTTAGTTATCCACACATTTTTGCAAAAAATCATTTACTAAAAATTTTTTTAGAGCGATAATTGTATTAGGTCGAACGTTTCAAAAAATTTTCTCAAATAAATTTTTTTGAACAAGCGCGCTTAAAAATAATCTCGTTCCAATTTCGTTTTCGCGGAAAAGGAATACAAATAAAATGGCAGCAAAGAAAAAGAAAGCAACAAAGAAGAAACGAGCGTAATCTCGTTTCCCACTTAACAAAGATTCCGCCTCTCGGCGGAGTTTTTGTTTTACAGACCTCACCCCTTACCCCTCTCCTAGATTTAGGAGAGGGGAACCATTGTTAATATGGAGACAATTCTTGAATTTTTTCTTTTTTCCCTCCCCTGAACAAGGGGAGGGCAGGGTGGGGTTTTGTGTTATAATAGCCCCATTATGTCATTTTTGAACAAAATATTCGGGGACGGAAGTTCGCGATATATCAAAGAAATAGAGCCATTAATTCCTCAAATAAACAGTTTTGAGGAAATTGTTTCCAAACTGTCAGACATTGAGTTAAAAAACAAAACGGCTGAATTCAAAGAACGATTGAAGACGGGAGAAACATTGGAAGATATTTTGCCGGAAACTTTCGCAGTGGTACGTGAAGCGGCTAAGAGAACTTTGGGTGAAAGACATTTTGATGTACAACTTTTGGGCGGCATTGTGATGCATAAAGGCGGCATTGCCGAGATGCGCACCGGTGAAGGCAAGACTTTAGTGGCCACATTGCCTGCATATCTCAATGCTTTGGAAGGTCAGGGTGTGCATGTGGTGACTGTCAACGATTATCTTTCTCGCCGCGACGCTGTTTGGATGGGAGAGATTTATGACGCACTTGGTTTGCGAGTTGGAGTAATTGCGCATGAATCTTCTTTTATTTATGATCCGGAAATTAAAAACGAGACACGAAGTACGAGTTACGAAGTACGAGATAAAGAAAGAGACGAGAAAGGTAGTTATCACATCGTACATGAATTTTTGAAACCATGCAGTCGTGTAGAAGCATATGAAGCGGATATTACTTATGGGACTAATAGCGAGTTTGGTTTTGATTATTTGCGGGACAATCTTGAATATAAATATGATAAGGTCAGGCAAAAAAAGCACCATTTTGCCATCGTAGACGAAATAGACTCTATCCTGATAGATGAAGCACGCACCCCTCTCATTATTTCAGCTCCGGCGCAAGATTCGGATATTTTGTACAAAAAATTTGCTGTGGTGGCTGATAAATTGAAAAATGAAGAGCATTATACGGTAGATGAAAAGATGCATGCGGTACTCTTAACCGATGAAGGTATAAGCCGGGCAGAAGAAATTTTGGGTATGCAAAACATTTATGCCGAGGGTGGTATCAAATTGGTTCACCATTTGGAAACTGCCATCAAAGCCAAAGCGCTTTACAGTAAAGATAAGGATTATGTGGTCAAAGACGACGAAGTTATTATCGTTGACCCTTATACGGGCAGACTCCAGCCGGGCCGCAGATGGTCTGAAGGCTTGCATCAAGCTATTGAGGCTAAAGAAAAGACATCCGTGCAAAAAGAAAGCCGCACTTTTGCTTCCATTACCTATCAAAATTATTTTAGATTATATAAAAAACTCTCCGGTATGACCGGTACCGCTATAACTTCCGGCGAAGAATTTTATAAAGTTTATGGACTCAATACCGTAGCTATTCCCACTAATAAGCAATCTAGCAGAGACGATAAAAATGACCTGATTTTTCAAACCGAAAATGGCAAGCTTTTGGCTATTGCTCGCAAAGTTAAGGAATTACAAAAAGCAGGTCAACCGGTACTTATAGGCACTATTTCCATTGAGAAAAATGAATTATTGGGAGAATATTTGAAGGGAGAAGGTGTGGCCTTTGAAATGCTTAATGCCAAGAATCATGAGAGAGAAGGTGAGATTATCGCTCAGGCTGGCCGAGAGAGCGTGGTAACAGTGGCTACTAACATGGCGGGCCGCGGAGTTGACATTAAACTCGGTGGAGCGCCTTTCCAAAAAGAAGCTTATGAAAAGGTTAAAAGTTTGGGGGGACTTTTCGTTTTAGGCACTGAACGCCACGACGCCAGACGCATAGACAATCAGCTCAGAGGCCGCTCGGGTCGTCAGGGTGACCCTGGGGAGACTCAATTTTTCGTTTCGATGGAAGACCATATAATGAGAGTTTTTGCCGCTGATACCGTCAAAAATATGATGGGTCGGCTTGGTATTCCCGAGGATGAAGCTATTGAAAATAAGCTTATTACAAGGTCCTTGGAGAGCGCTCAGGAGAAAATAGAAGGCCTGAATTTTGACGCTCGCAAACACATTCTTGAATATGACGATGTTTTGAATTTCCAAAGAGTAACTTTTTACGAGCGCCGAAGAAAAATATTAACGGAAGAGCCGGATGAAAAAATACGCAGTCTCAAACTGCAGGTTTTTGATATGTTTTGGGTGGATCATTTGGAGATGATGGATTATTTGCGTAGCTCGGTAAATTTGCGCGCTTATGGCCAAAGAGATCCGCTTGTTGAATATAAAAAAGAAGGTCTGAAGCTTTTCAAGGAAATGGAAGAAAACATTGAAAATACAGTTGCTGGAAATATGAAAAAACTTTCTGAATTTGGCGATGTTTCCAGTGAACAAAAGGAGATAGAAAATCAAGCACTCAAAATCACCGGTGTCACGGATATAAATATCACCCCCCAACCCCCCTCTTATATTAAGAGGGGGGAAGACGGAGAAAAACTGGGCAGAAACGACCCATGCTGGTGCGGCAGCGGTAAAAAATTCAAAAAATGCCATGGGAAATGAAATTTATGAATGTTGGAAAAAACTTAAACCACCACTTATATTAGTTTCAATTTTTTCTTTGTTTTGGTTGGTTTGGAAGATTTTAAATTTGCCGCCACAAAATGAAATTATTGAAATAGCAAAAGAATATTTCAATACTTATGGTATTTGGATTGTTTTGATCAGTGCTTTTATTGAGGGAACTTTACTCCTAGGCCTTTATTATCCGGGTAGTATAGTAATTGTGCTTGGTGTGATTTTATCAAACGGGGATATTAAAATGGTATTTTTAGTTGTGTTGGTGGCTTCTCTTGGCATATTTACTGCTTATATAGTAGATTATTTTTTGGGTAAGTATGGTTGGTATAAATTGTTGGTTAAATTTGGTCTAAAGGATCAGATCGAGAGCGCAAAAAATAAATTGGAAAAATATGAATTAAGAGTTATTTTTTTAAGCTACTGGCATCCTAACTTTGCTGCAGTGATTTCAACTGCTGCCGGTATTCTGAAGCTTTCTTTTAGGAGATTTGTTATTCATTCAGCTTTAATTTTGTTAGCTTGGAATGTGCTATGGGGATCTATTGCGTATTTTTTTGGTGAAGTCGCCTTAAGAATCATTGGTTTTAGATTTGTGTTTGTAATTGCTGTTTTTTGGATAGGATATGTATTATTCTTTGAAAAGCAACAAAATAAGAAAAATTTAACAGTTTGATATAATATAAATATGACTGACATAAGAATCATAAAAAAACCTATTCATAAGGATTTAGCAAATGGAAGATGGTTCACTTTTTCTTTTGAAGAACAAATGGGACATATTGGTAGCGAAGTTTGCCGTGCTAGTAAGTGGAAAAACAAAGATCCTAAAATTTTTCAAGGAGCGGTAGCCAGAGCTTTGGAACTTTTTGATTTGACTATGAGTGATAAACGCTGGAACGGCAGGTTGAAAGAAATCGGCCGGGCTAGGGATGTTTTTTGCGACGCGGTTTTGGGCGGCAAAGAATATGGGAGTAATTTCCAAAATATCCAAAAATATTTTGATTATTTCGGAATATTGGCAATGAAAGTTTAAAAAATGTCATGGAAAAAATTATAACACATCAAAAAAGCCAAGGGGAACCCTTGACACTTACAAATTTTTGAAAAAGTTGTAGTATGTTTTTGAAGGGAGAAAAGTAAGGGTTATTTTTTAGTAGCCAATTTTTTTAATTTTGCAAAATCTTCTGAAGAAAGAGGTTGTTTGTATAATTCATTTACTAACCACAAACCGCCGTCCCTGATTTTCTCTTTTGGTGAATTAAGCCCGAGCCAATTTTTTGATGGTTTGCATTCATTACACAATGAAACTATTGATATAATTTTTGATTCTAAAGAAAGGCGTTCATTTTTGTCGTCAATTGGTAGAACAACAAAACTAAAATTTTCTTGAATATATTTTGATACCTCTCGTTCAACAGCTTTTTGCTTATTGAAATCAATCAATGCCGAGTATTTATCTTTTGATATTTTGGGCGTTAAATCCCACTCCCATTTTTCAAGAAAAGAATCGTGTTTTTTGTTTAAAATAGCCCTACCGATGTTTTTTCTAAAGATGCTCCGGTCCTTATTTTCGGCCAGGAAATGCTGTTTCAGACGTGACCTTAATTGATTTTGCCCGGTATGCGTTCCTACGCGGACTATTCGATTTCCACCATGGGCAGATTCTCCTTTTTCAAAAAGAATATACAAGCCATTGAGCGGTATATCTGTGTCATCAAAAGGAAAGTTAAAGGTCTTTAATTTATTTGCCCATTTATGAATTTTATTGCAGTTATTTTGCATGATTGGTTTTGTTTTTAAGGTATTGGAGCTGTTTCCCGATACCCAAACCCTTCATAGGGACGCTTGCTTTTCGGAAAAGTGGCAAAAGATATTTCCCGTATCTTTCTCCAGCAAGGAAAACAATATTGTCGTTTTTAAAATCAATTTTGCCTTTCATTTGTTCGCCCACCCCTTTTGCCCATTTTTTAACTTCATATTCAGACATTTTATTTAGCGTTTGTTCGTACGGTTCGAGTTTTTGCTCAAGGCCGACTAAACCATGTTTCGCAGACAAAATAAAAATTTTGTTCGGTTTTAAAGAATAAGCAAACGCCAAATTCAATCTGAATAAAGGACTTATATATAAATCTTTTGCCTGTGCTTTGTGCGGCAATTTTTTGCTTGCGCATGAAATTAAAATATGTAAGCGATTTGGCATACTTTCATTATGATGCTAACAAAAGTCGTAAACTTTTTCAATTCAAGGGAAACCCCGCTTTCTTTTTATTATGGCTTTGTTAAACTGGTGTGATGAGCTTTTTTAATATTGATATTATTGAGTTAGTGAGAATAACGGGATACTTAGGTTTGTTTGTCATAATATTTTCCGAATCCGGAGTGTTTTTTGGTTTCTTTTTGCCAGGAGGCAGTTTGCTTTTCACGGCTGGATTACTCGCCTCGCAGGGTTTGTTCAATATATACTGGCTTGTTTTGGTTGTGGCCTCTGCTGCAATACTCGGGGATAGTACCGGTTATTGGTTTGGCAAAAAGGTTGGCAATAAGATATTTACCAAAGAAGATTCGCTATTTTTTAACAAAAAGTATTTGGAAAAAACTAAAATGTTTTATGAAAAATATGGACCAATGACCATAGTCATCGGACGTTTCGTGCCGATAGTTAGGACATTTGCACCTATTTTGGCAGGAGTAGGGAAGATGAATTATAAAAAGTTTTTAGCTTACAATATTTTGGGCGCTTTCTTTTGGGCTGTCGGTCTGGCTCTTTTGGGATATTTTTTGGGAACAACTATTCCCGGTATTGAAAAATACATAACCCAAATAGTCATACTTATTGTCATTCTTTCTGTTTTACCTATACTTTTTAATTTGAGATCTAAGAAAACTAGAGCTGAAATCGTAAAAGAGTAAATAGTTTTCCACTATTTTTATTCTTGGCGCATTTATTGTGTTAAAATAAAGAAAACCATAAAAAAGTGGCTAATTTTAGATTACCAAGTGTTTTGATGTTCGGCTGGGAATTCCCACCTTTTAACAGTGGCGGTCTTGGCGTAGCTTGCGAAGGACTTTCCAAAGCTCTCTCAGCAAGTGGAGTTGATTTAACTTTTGTTTTGCCTTTTAAGATTCCTATTTCGGTTCCTTGGTGCAAATTTGTATTTGCCAATGAATCCGAAGAAACACTAAATGAAGCTCAAATAAAAGGATTGTACTCAGGTTACCAAAGCCACAGCCATTCTTCGGGCAAAACTTCAAAATACGGTCTGCCTGAATTTGTGTCTGGAAATTTAATGCAAAGAGTGAAAGCCTATGCCGATAAAGCTCCGGCTATCGCCAGGAAAAACAAACATTCGGTCATACATGCGCATGATTGGCTGACATACCCGGCCGGCATTGCTGCCAAAGAAGCTTCAGGCAAACCTTTGGTGGTTCACGCCCATGCCACTCAGTTTGACCAATGTGCCGGAGATAATGTTAACAGAGAAGTTTACAACATTGAACTTGAGGGTTATAAGCAGGCGGATGCCATCATCGCGATTTCCAATCGTGTCAAAGATACTCTCATTAAAAAATACAAAATTTCTCCGGATAAAATAAAAGTTGTCCACAATGGTGTTGAATTTCAAAAAAGCCATGGCGGCACTCCGTCATTTATAAAAAAAATAAAAGAAAGCGGAGGTAAAATAGTTTTGTTTGCCGGCCGCATCACGATCCAAAAAGGCCCTGATTATTTCGTGTCTATGGCCAGGAAAATTTTGGATCACGAACCCAATACTTTTTTCATAGTTTCCGGAAGCGGAGATATGGAAAATCAAATGATAAGAGAAGTGTCGGGCTTGGGTATTTCAAACAATTTTATTTTCTGCGGATTTCTCAGAGGAGAAGAATTGGCGACGATTTATAGGGATTCCGATATATATGTGATGCCTTCTGTTTCGGAACCATTCGGGCTTTTGCCTTTAGAGTGTATGATATCCGATACTCCGGTCTTGATTTCCAAAGAATCCGGCGTGAGCGAAGTAACAAATTGCGTTTTGAAATCTCATTTCTGGGATGTTGACGATATGACCGATAAAGTTATTTCTGTTTTACGCCATCATAAATTAAAAAATCATTTGGAGATAAACGGTCGGGAAGAAGTGAAGACTATCCACTGGAAAAAGGCGGCAGAATCACTCATATCAGTGTATAATTCTTTAGACAATGCCTTCAGTATGCTTTTATTTCCAAGTTCACCAGCCTTTGAGGGTGCGAAAGTACCGGGTTTTTGATGTTGGCCAAAACAGCTCTTATTTCAATGATGAAAGTGGCACTAGTTTGGATAACAAAGCCATTATAGAAAAGGTGGCTCGCAAATGTTATTTGCCTGCCAACGCCGTCTTGCTTGAAAATATTAAAAATAATCCTGAATTCAAAGCCAGCTTCAGTATTTCCGGCGTGGCGCTTGAGCAGTTTGAAAAATATAAACCCGAAGTTATAGATTCGTTCAAAGCTTTGATTGATACAGGGAATGTTGAACTGCTTTCGGAAACCTATCACCACTCTCTTTCTTCCATTTACAATGAAGAAGAATTTATAAATCAAGTCGGATTGCATCGCAAAAAAATACACGACCTATTTGGTGTAACGCCAAATATTTTTCGCAATACCGAGCTTATTTATTCAAATGATATAGCTAAGATGGCGGAGAAGATGGGTTACAGAGGTATCTTGGCTGAAGGGGCGGATGGTGTTTTAGGTTGGCGCAGCCCCGCTTTTGTATATAAACCGACTGGCACCGATAATATTAAACTGTTGCTGAAGCATTACCGTCTTTCCGATGATGTGGCTTTTCGTTTCAGTCAACGAAGTTGGGAGGGTTGGCCCTTGACCGCGCCCAAGTTTGCCGATTGGGTTTCAAGCCACAATGGCAATGGTGATACCATAAATCTCTTTATGGATTACGAGACTTTTGGCGAGCATCAGTGGGAAGATACGGGTATTTTTGAATTTTTGAAATATTTGCCGGGAGAGATTTTGAAAAATCCTGACAATAATTTCGCTACGCCGTCTGAAATAATAGACAGGTACGAGGTTAAAGGGGAGTTGGATGTGCCCTACAATGTCTCTTGGGCCGATACAGAAAGAGATTTGTCGGCTTGGATGTCCAATGATTTGCAAAGGGAAGCATTGGATACCGTTTATGCTTTAGGTAAAGAAATAATTCATATTGATGACCCGGAACTCATTGAAGATTGGCGCCGCTTGCAGACTTCGGACCACTTCTATTATATGTGTACCAAGTGGTGGAATGACGGCGATGTCCACAAATATTTTTCTCCTTACGAATCTCCCTATGAAGCTTTTATCGCTTATATGAATGTGATGCAGGATTTGCGTTTGCGTCTTGATAGCGCCAAGAAAGCTCAAGAACACGGTATCTCTCTGCACAGAGTCAAGCCGCTGAGATTCAGTCAGACCTAACTCCTCAAACTCCTCTTAAGCTAAGAGGAGGTTTATGGAAGTGGTTTGCAACCCCTTCTCTTAATTTAAGAGAAGGGGCAGGGGATGAGTTAGGTATATAATAAATAAATGGACAAATTTCGATTCAACAAGTTCCCTCTTAATTTAAGAGGGATTTAGGGGGTTAGGTTTTTGAAATTAGAGAGTGTGATATAATTTATTTTATGGCACGTAGAATGGTTTTAGGAAATGGCAACACCTTAGTCTGTCTTGATAAATTCGGACAGGTACGGGATTTTTATTTTCCTTTTGTTGGGCAAGAAAATCATATCGGGTCCAACCAGATGCATAAAATCGGGATTTTTATAGATAAACAAATGCACTGGATAGATAACGGAGAATGGAATATAGATATAAGGTATGAGCACAATTCTATGGTCTCTCAAATGTTGGCTCAAAACGACAGAGCCAAAATTTCCGTGAAGTTAACTGATGTGGTTTACAACGAAAAAAATATTTTTTTAAGAAAAATTACTCTGACCAATAAAGATTCTTATGCACGCAATATCAAAATATTTTTAAACCAACAGTTTAAAATAGGGGACACCAATCACGCTGACACCGCTTACTTTTCCAGCACCGTTGAATCCATCATTCATTACAAAGGCCGCCGAGTTTTTTTAGTCGGAGGGATGTGCGACAGCAAGCCTTTTGACGACTACAGTATCGGTTTTTGCGGCGCCGAGGGCTTGGAGGGCACCTGGAAGGACGCGGAGGACGGGTTTTTATCCAAAAATCCGATTGAACACGGAGTGGTGGATTCAGTGGTCAGCTGGCAAAGAAACATTCCCGCGGGCGGTTCAATAACTTTGTATTACTGGGTTATGGCGGGTGAGACTTACAAAGAAGTCTGCGAACTTCTGGAATATGTTTTCGTGAAATCTCCGGAGCACTTGGTTGAATCCACTAAAGATTTTTGGCAAGCTTGGACGGGTCAGGTTGATATTTCTTTTACCGGATTGTCCGAAAAAGTAAAAAATTTATTTTATGATTCGCTCCTCGTGATGCGGGCGCACTCTGATAACAGAGGAGGAATCTTGGCTTCAGCCGATTCGGGTAATGTGCAGTATGGTGGCGACACTTACGGATATATCTGGCCCAGAGACGCCTGTTTTACCGCTTGGAGTTTTGATATGGCCGGATTTTATGATGTTTCCAAAAGATTTTATGATTTTGCCAATGATATTTTGACCGAGGAAGGTTATGCTTTGCACAAATATCAGCCGGACCACTCCTTGGGAAGCTCGTGGCACCCTTGGGTCAAGGACGGCAAAAGGCAGCTCGCTATACAGGAGGATGAGACAGCCATCCTTTTGGTCGGACTTTGGGAGCATTATATAAGAGCCAAAGACCTTGAATTCATAGAAGGCATCTATAATAGCTTCATAAAAAAAGCGGCTAATTTTTTAGTACATTACAAAGATATTCATTCAGGATTGCCTTTGCCGAGTTATGATTTGTGGGAAGAACAATACGGAGTCTCGGTTTTCACCGCCTCGCTGGTTTATGGTGGTCTGATTTCAGCCCACAATTTTGCCAAAACTTTGGGCAAGGAGGAGGATGCGGGCGGATTTTTCAAGGAAGCCGAAAGTTTGCGCAAAGCCATAATGACTTTATTATGGGATGAAACCGAGAAATATTTTTTCAAACTTATTGGTGATAAATTGGAAAAAGACACCAATCTGGATGTGAGCAGTTTTTATGGACCATTTCGTTTTGGTTTAATTTCTGCCGATGACCCGAGGATGAAAGAAGCTTTTAAAGTTTTAAGCGCCCGGGTAGGCAAAGGTATAAATATCGGCGGTTTTGCCCGTTATGAAGGAGACAAATATTCTCACATAGAAGGGGGGTCAGCCGGCAATCCGTGGTTCATTACCACTCTTTGGCTGGCCCAATACAAAACAGCTATTGCCGGCTCAGTAGCTGATTTGGAAGAGGTGGCCAAAAGCTTGGAATGGGCGGCTAAGTTTGCCGTCTCCGGTATGCTTTCCGAACAGCTCAATCCTTATACCGGAGAGCAAATATCAGCCACACCCCTCACTTGGAGTCATGCCGAATTTGTCCGCACCGTCATAGAGTATGACAAAAAGATGAAGTCTTTGATCAAATAAGATATATTATCAACAGTCGGCTTTAACGATTTAAAAAACAAATATGACAAAAAATAAAAACACATTTATCGCCACGCTGGTCCTTTTGACGCTGATTTTCAGTTTTGATACGGCCCAAGGCGCTTGGTTTACATTCAAAGCCAAAGTTAAAGCTGGGTCAGCTACACTCCTCCGAAATATGTGGAATGGCACTCGCACTGACGGCGGTTTCCCTGGTGGCAGCCAAATAGCTGGCGGAGTAGATGATTATAATAATAGCGATGCCGCTCCGTCAAACAGATATGCCACTTCTTGGACAGTCTGCACTGCCGATGATACTCCCATCTCATACTGTGGCACAGGTTTGGCTAGCGCCGATGCTAAAGACAATGCAACCGGACTTATCTGGTCACTACCTTGCAACGGCGCCGGTTGTGACTCTTTTTCTGATGCTTCGCCAATGACTTATCGCTTTTCAACCAATTCTGTTGCAAGCAATTGGTCTACTGTGAGAAATGCTTATCTAGATGTGGCAACGACGACACCTGGTATTTATACTTTTTGCGGAGGAGGTGATCATGGAGAAGTGGGCTGGTCTGCTCCGCATCAAAAACAGCTTATGCAAGCTTATATAGATGGGTCTTATGGTAATTTAGAAGCAGGGGGCGTCGTCGATCGCGACTATTGGTCGGCTACTACGTTATCTGACAACCCGACCTACGCGTGGAACGTCTTTCTGTCAAGTGGCAGCACGATCCTCAACACTAAGGTTTCTAACAGCAATTATGTTAGGTGTATACGAGAATAAATATGCTTTGGTGATTTGATTATTCAAAACCTGTCAAAGATGCCCTTTGACACTGGTGTTTTGTTAAATTCGTGTTTTAATTGTATTTTAAAAGTGGGCAGATTTGGTTTTCGGGAAAATTTTTTAAATGTGATATAATACACACATGACTGAAACATTAGAAAAAATAGCAGCAAATACACGACCGATTTTTGAAAAATACGGCATCAAATATGCCGGTGTTTTCGGCTCATATGCAAGGGGTGATGCCAGGCCGGACAGCGACGTTGACATCTTAGTATCTTTTGGTGATCAAATATTTACTTTGCTTGATATGGTTAGTTTTAAAGAAGAAATATCTGAAAAATTAAACAAAGCGGTTGACATTGTTTCCGATAGGGCGGTAGTGCCTTACTTTAAAGAATATATTTATAGAGATCTAAAACCTATATATGAATCAAAATAATAAAGATATAAAATCTGTTTGGGATACTGCCATAAAAAGCGTACCGGAAGCGGAAAAAGAAATCGGGAAATATTTGACCTAACCCAAACCAATGTTTTTGTTTATTCTGTCTCATTTTGCTAGTATTTAGGTAATGAAAACAAAAGAAACGAATTGGAAGCCTACAATAGGCCTGGAAATACATGCCGAATTAAAGACTAAAACCAAAATGTTTTGTTCGTGCAAAAATGACACAGACGAAAAAAGGCCGAATGTAAACATTTGTCCTATTTGTATGGGGCACCCCGGTACTCTGCCTGTAATAAACAAAGAAGCAGTGAAATGTGTTTTGAAAGTGGGACTTGCAGTTGGCGGCAAACTTGCCGATTTTACGGAATTTGACCGAAAAAATTATTTCTATCCCGATCTTCCAAAAGGCTATCAAATAAGCCAGTATAAAAATCCTCTGGTTTCCGGAGGCGAGCTTGCTG
>CAYICK010000019.1:0-11559 GCA_964361905.1 uncultured Candidatus Saccharibacteria bacterium
CGATTTTTTGATTTATTTCTTTAAGACCGTGAACCATTAGGTTGGTAGTACCCACACCTTCTATTTTTACTCCCAATTTTTGGAGAAAAAAACAGACTTCCTGCACTTGATAATTCGGTGGCGCAAAACTGATTTTCGTTATTCCGGGTATCAAAGACGCCATCATGATTGCGTTTTCAGCTGCGGTATCACTGGCCTCATACATAACAATATTCGTCGGTTTTAAAACTTTGGAAGAAATCAGATATTTATTGGAAGAAGTTTTTATGCTTATACCAAAATCTTCAAAAGCATAGCGATGCGCAGAGATAGTCCTCTCGCCCATTTTGCAGCCACCGGAATGCAGCAGTGAAAAATTTTTAAGATAGAGAACCATCGCGGGGATAAGCATGAGACTTGACCGGACATTTGCGACCGAAGGATGAAGCAAGCCGTTTTTTTTAAAATTTTTGGGAGGATTAATTTTCAAAGTTTGTTTTTCAATCCATCTATATTTTATTCCTAAAGCGGAAAATATTTCCAGCATCCGACTCACTTCTTCAATTCTTGGTATGCCACGAAGAGTAGTGGAGCCCTTATTTAAAAGAGAAGCGCACAGAAGCCCCATAGCTCCGTTCTTGGAAAAGTTTGTCTTTATGCTTCCTTTAAGTTTTTTGCCGCCAGAAACTTTAAAATCAATAGCTTTGTAACTATCTACGCCTTTCATACTTTGAATATACCATATGTGATATGATGAAAAATTATGGTTGTGGACAAAGAATCAAATGTGCCGAATTCCCTCTCCGTCCCGTCGGTGGCCAGCTTTGTGATAAAACTAAAGTCAAAAGCTGATATTTCAGAAATAGTCGATTTTGCAAAAAAAGAGAATTTACCGCTTTTTATATTAGGAGCGGGTACAAATATCGTTCCTCATAATTACATAAAAGCCGTCGTGGCCATTTTGGGTTCAAAAGGCATAGAAATATATAGAAACAAGTTAAGAGTTCAGGCCGGAGAAAAATGGGATGATGTAGTCAAAATATCAATAAAAAAGGGTTTCTTTGGGTTAGAAGCGCTCTCCGGCATCCCAGGTACTTGCGGTGCGGCGCCCATACAAAACATTGGAGCTTACGGTACGGAAATTTCCAAATTTTTGGATAAAGTAGAAGTTTACAACAGGAAAAGCAAAAAAATAAAATTTCTCAGCAACAAAGAATGCCGTTTTGGATACCGCCAAAGTATTTTCAAAAGATATCCAGACAAATTCATTATCCTTTCCGTCACTCTCAAACTTTCAAAGAAAAAATCGAAAACAAATCAGACCAGAGCGGTTATTTTAAAAATGAGAAAGCAAAAAATCCCGAATCCAAATATTATCCCCAATGCCGGCTCTTATTTCATAAACCCCATTATAAAAGGTCAGAAAATATACGCGGGCAAGCTGATTGAAGAAGCTGGATTAAAAGGAGCGAAAATATGTCAAGTAAAAATATCTGCCCAAAATGCCCTTATTTTGACCAATCCCAATCGGGCCGATTTTGAAGAAATAATGAAAGCCGAAAAATTTATTATCAAAAAAGTTTTCCAAAGATTTGGTATCCTTTTGGAAAGAGAACCAAGAATTATCGGTTAAAAAGCCAATTTATGAATTACCAAGATTTTTTCAGAGATAAAAAAATACTGCTCATGGGATTGGGACTTTTGGGCCGCGGAACCGGTGATGCTAAGTTTTTGGCAAAATATTGTAAAGAACTTATCGTCACAGATTTAAAAACCAAAGAACAACTTGCCGGGAGTATAAAAAAATTAAGAAAAATTAAAAATATAAAATTTGTACTAGGACATCATAATTTAACTAATTTTAAAAATACAGATATGGTAATAAAAGGCGCCGGCGCGCCACTGGATTCCCCTTTTATGAAAGAGGCGGTCAAAAACAAAATACCGGTGCATATGAGCACAGCTATTTTTGCCAAATTTTTCATGGATCAATTTAACGGAAAAGTTGTGGGAATAACCGGCACTAGGGGCAAAACCACCACTACCAGTCTTATCTATCACATTTTAAAAGAGTGCGGCAAAAATGTTTTCCTTGGGGGAAATATTCAGGGAATTTCAACTCTTTCTATGTTAGAGAAATCCAAACCGAACTCTATTGCCATTCTGGAACTTGATTCCTGGCAGCTTCAAGGATTCGGTTATGAAAAGATCAGCCCGAATGTTTCAGTTTTCACCAACTTTTTTCCCGACCATATGAATTATTATAAAAACAGCATGAAAAAATATCTGCATGACAAAGCGAACATTTTCTTGTGGCAGACAAATAATGACCATTTTATTCTGGGTGAGCAAATAGCCCCAAAAATAAAAAAAATATTTGACAAGAAGATAAAATCAAAAATAACAGTTGCAAAAGCAAAAGATTTTGATTTGTTGGAAACAAACTTATTAGGTGAGCATAATAAAGCCAATATTGCTTGCGCAGTTAGTGCTGTGTCCAAGCTTGGAATTTCAATCAAAGAAGCGGAAAAGGCACTAAAAAATTTCCATAGTGTAGAAGGCAGACTTGAACTCATAAAAACCAAAAATGCCATAAAAATTTATAATGACACTACTTCTACCACACCAGAAGCGGCTATAGCTGGCCTGAAAGCCCTTAATCCAAACAAAAATAAAAAAATAATCCTTATTTGTGGAGGAGCTGATAAAAATCTGGATATGAGTGAATTCATAAAAGAATCAAAATTAAGAACCGAAAAAATAATTTTGCTTTCCGGTTCTGGCACTGACAAAATTAAAAAATATTTTGGAATTAAAAAAAGTTTTGATTCTTTAAAATCTGCCACAAAAGAAGCTTTTGATTCAGCAAAAAAAGAAGATATTATTTTATTCAGTCCGGCCTTTGCTTCTTTTGGAATGTTCAAAAATGAATATGACAGAGGTGATAAATTTAATAAAATAGTTAAAAAATATATAAACAAAAAACATGCAAATATTTGATTACAAAAAGTATCACTTTATCGGCATCGGCGGCATCGGGGTCTCGGCTATTGCCAGAATGCTTCATTTGCGAGGCAAAATTGTGGCAGGGTCTGACAGCAGCCAATCGGAGATTACAGATGACTTAAAAAAATTGGGTATAAAAATTTTTATAGGTCAAAAAGCGGAAAATTTGGAAACAGACACTGAAATGATTGTATACAGTGTGGCCATAAAAGAAGACGACCCTGAAATTTTGGAAGCGGAAAAAAGAGGCTTGATCTGCCTTTCCTACCCGCAATTCCTCGGTGAACTATCAAAAGAAATGTTTACCATTGCCATATCCGGTACTCATGGCAAAACCACCACGACAGCTATGATTGGTCATATTTTGAGAAAAGCAGGATTGGATCCGACTGTAGTAGTAGGTTCAAAAATATTGGGTGAAAACAGCAATTTTTTGGCCGGCAAAAGTAAATATTTGGTGGTAGAAGCTTGCGAATACAAACGCTCTTTCCTAAATCTTTCGCCTTCTACTTTGGTAATAACAAACATAGAAGCCGACCATTTGGATTATTATAAAGATTTGGAAGATATAAAAAGCGCTTTTGAAGAAATGAAAAATAAAGTGCCAAAAACCGGTTTTGTAGTAAAAGAAGAAGATTATAAAAAAGTTAAAACAGATTTTGATTTGCTGGTACCGGGTAAACACAATATTTTGGACGCTCAAGCAGCCATCAAAACTGCTGAGCTTTTGGGAATACCCCAAGAAAAATCCAAAGAGTTTTTAAAAGATTTCAAAGGCACTTGGCGCCGACTTGAGTATAAGGGAGAAAAAGACGGGAATGTTTTTTATGACGATTACGCTCATCACCCCACCGAAATCTCGGCTTCTCTCCACGCTCTACGCGAAAAATATTCTGACCGAAAACTCATTTGTATTTTTGAACCTCACCAGCAAAGCCGGACCAAATCTTTTTTTGACGATTTCGTCAACGCCTTGAAAATAGCAGACCAAGTTTTCATTGCTCCTATTCTTGTAACCCGAGAGATTGATGACGGCAAGACTACAAATAAAATTCTATCCGAAGCAATAAATAAATTCGTGCCTGCATTCAGCGTAGAAAATCCGGAAGAATTAAAAATTTGCCTCCAAAAAATAAACTCGTCAAAACCCTTATGTATCGTCCTTATGGGCGCCGGCAACATTTATAAATGGACTGATATCGTTTTGTCTTAGTTAGTTCAATAGTTTGGAAATAAAATTTTTACTGGATATAAAAAGTATGATAGAATCCTATGTGTTCAAATACGCGTGGATCGGATAGTGGCTATTCCAGCGCGCTGTAAACGCGCCGCCTTCAATGGCACCGGGGGTTCGAGTCCCTCTCCACGCACAAAATAAATCATTCCACACCAACCGGAGTTTCTATGATAGGAGCTTCAATTATAGCCCCTTTTCTTCCCTTTTTTATGTCAAAAACCAGCTCATTATTTTTAAGCGAAACAGAAACAATGCCACCCTTCAAAATGCTTTTGGAAATTATAAGGGAAGCAATGGGATTTAATATTTTATTTTGAATCACCCGCTTCAAAGGTCTGGCACCAAATTGTGGATTGTAACCTTCCTTAGCCAAATATTCGTAAACTTCATCAGAAAGTTCCAAAGAAATTTCTTTGGCGACCAATCTTTCGCGCACTAAATCAATTTGGATTTTGACAATCTCGCGGATAGCTTTCATTGGCAAAATATCAAAAATGATTACATCATCAACTCTGTTCAAAAATTCCGGCCGGAAAAAATCTTTCATAGCTTCCATGATTTTATCTTTGGCGTTGGCATAGTCCCCTTCCTCATTACCTCTCTCACCGAAACCCATCTTCTCCATCTTATCTATGTATTGAGCGCCGATGTTTGAAGTCATAATGATAATGGTATTTTTAAAGTTCACTGTCCTGCCTTTGGAATCAGTCAGCCGGCCGTTGTCCAAAACTTGCAGAAGCACGTTGAAAACTTCAGGGTGAGCCTTTTCAATTTCATCAAATAAAACAATGGAATACGGCCTGTGCCTGACCATATCAGTCAGCCCGCCGCCTTCATCAAAACCGACATAGCCCGGGGGTGCGCCGATGAGTTTAGAAACTGAGTGCCGTTCCATAAATTCGGACATATCCACTCTGATGAGAGCTTTGTCGTCATTAAACATAAATTCGGCCAGAGCCTTGGTAAGCTCGGTTTTACCCACACCAGTTGGTCCGAGGAATATGAAAGAACCGATAGGCCTGTTGGGATCGGAAATGCCGGCGCGCGAACGCTTGATGGTGTCAGAAATTTTTTTGACCGCCTCGTCTTGGCCGACGATGCGTTGCTTCAAAACTTCTTCCATCCGGACCAATTTCTCGGCTTCTTCTTCAAGCATTCGGGAAACCGGAATGCCGGTCCACTTGGCGACAATCGAGGCAATATCATCTTCGGTAATTTCTTCTTTCAAGATGCGTCTAGAGCTTTGTAATTTTTTCAGCTTTTTAAAATTGACATCAAGTTCCTTTTCCAAAGCCGGAATTTTGCCGTAACGGACTTCGGCAGCTTTGCCCAAATCTACCCGCGCTTCGGCAGATTCGGCCTCCAGCCGAGCCGCTTCAAGCTCTTTTTTGATTCTTTTTATTTCGCCCACGCTTTCTTTTTCGTTCTTCCATTTCAAATCTATCTCCGCGGTTTTTTCTCTGAGATCGGCAATTTCTTTTTCAATATCTTTCAGGCGGTTTTTAACTTTGGAATTTTTGCCTTTGGCTTCTTTTTTGAGAGCCTCTTTTTCTATTTCGAGCTTCATTATTTTGGAGTTGGTCTCCTGCAAAACCGGTGGCATATTTTCCAGCGAAATTTTCAGACTGCTGGCCGCCTCATCGATAAGGTCAACGGCTTTGTCCGGCAAAAATCTATCGGCAATGTAACGCGAACTGAGATTCACCGCCGCTTTGATAGCATCATCGGTGATATGAACTCCGTGATAAAGTTCATACTTTTCTTTCAGGCCGCGGAGTATGGTTATGGCATCTTCCACCGAAGGCTCGGAGACATAAACCGGCTGAAAACGGCGGGTCAGGGCCGGGTCTTTTTCAATATATTTTTGATATTCTTTGATGGTGGTAGCGCCGATGGCCCGAAGCTCGCCTCTCGCAAGCGGCGGTTTGAGCATATTTGAAGCGTCCAGAGACCCTTCGGCGCTGCCGGCGCCGATGATAGTATGAATCTCATCAATGAAAAGGATTATCTTGCCGTCGGACTTTTCTATTTCCTTTATTATATTTTTAAGTCTTTCTTCAAACTCGCCGCGATACTTGGTGCCGGCCACCAATAGCCCTAGGTCCAGAGAAACTATTTCTTTGTCTTTCAGAGATTCTGGCGCATTGCTGGAAATCATCCGCATAGCCAAACCTTCAGCTATGGCAGTCTTGCCGACACCGGCTTCACCAATGAGAATCGGGTTGTTTTTAGTGCGGCGGGAAAGAATCTGGATGATGCGGGAAATTTCTTCATCTCTGCCGATAACCGGGTCAAGTTTGTTTTCGCGCGCCAGCTTGGTCAGCGAGCGGGTATATTTGATGAGATTTTTATTTTTCTGAGTACCTTTATTACCCTCGAGACGGCCCTGTTTTATTTCTTGGATTAAAAATAAAACTTTTTCTTTTTCAATTTTGAAACGAGCCAGCATATCTCTGGCGGCACTCGGTATATCAAGACAAGCTAAGAAAAGATGCTCGGTAGAGACAAACTCATCACTCATCCCCGAAGCTACTTTTGAAGAATGGTCGATGATGTTGGCCAGTTCCGGAGTCAGATAAATCTGATAGGAAGGCGCCATGGTATTGCCCGAAGCGCCATTATCCATCGCTTCAAGCAGAGAATCCGTGAGCAAAATAGTATCTACCCCCATTTTATCCAGAATGGAAACCACCATGCTCTCCTCTTGCAAAATCAGGGCAAGCAGCAGGTGCAGAGGACCGACATGGTCTTGGCCACGTTCAATGACCAGCTCGTGGGCCTTCCTTATCGCTTCTTTGGCTTTGGTTGTGAAATTATTAAATGGCGTCATAACGGCGCTATTATAGCATAAAAATTAAGAAAATACTACTTAGCCAGCTCTCCCAAAGCGTTAGTGGTAGCGGTTTTTATAACATTGATAGGAACGAAAGAATACTCGGTATCGGATTCTATGAACGGAGCTTCAAACCCCACCACTTCGCCAGTGAGATTGAGCGCCGGACTGCCAAAATGACTTTTGGAAATTTTGATGTCAGAAAGAATATTGGTTACAGTTTTTTTATCTTCTCCAAAAGCAAGTTGAAACACTCTACCGATAGAAGCGGCGTTAGAATCGCGGCCGCTTATGGCAATCAGACTTTGCCCTATTTTCAACTTATCGGAATCGCCAAACACGGCCGGATAAAAAGTATACTTGGGAGTTTCATTATCGGGAACATTGGTTCTCAGGAATACCAAAGCATTTTTATTATCAACAAAAACTTTTCCGGCAGGATATGATTTGCCGTCACTAAATAAAATATTGTAAGAAGAAGCGGCATTATAACTTCGCAAATCACCGGCAATAATACCATCAGCAGATACGACTACACCCAGCCCGGCAACCATTTCGGTCCCATCGGCTCCCGTGGTTTTGAGTCTTATGATAGATTTTTCATTTTTGGCTATGGCTTGTAAAATTCTGTCTTCTTCATTAACTATCACGGTAGTTACTGTCTTGGCGGGCTGGCCTTCGGTCGGCGCCACTTGTTCAATAGTTTTTTCTACCACTCGGTTTATATTTTGAGTTATTTCTACCGGCGCTTCGGATAACAGAGTAAACGTAATAATACCCGTAGCAATAGAGGTCACAAAGGTGACTAATAGAACTATGAGTATAAGTTGATGTTTGGTGAGATCTTCCATTGTTTTTATTTTAACAAAGTATTTTTTTAAGAGCAACTATAAACTTATCCAAATCTGATTTTTTGGTGCCGCGGCCAAGAGTGATGCGGAGTGAAGAAGAAGCGCATTCTGGCTTTCCTAGACTTTCAATGACATAAGAGCCATTTTCAAGCGATAAGGTGTGACAGGCCGAAGCACTAGAGACAGCGAAACCGAGAGTATCCAGTTTTATAACCAAAAATTCCGAGTCTAATTTATTAGACTCGTCCCGCGAAGCTTCAGCGAAGTGGGAGAAGCAAACATTTATATTATTAGGCAATCTGTTTTTTTGACTGCCGTTCAAAGAAATTGCTTGCCCCGCGAAACTTTTGTGAAGTGGGGGTATTTCTAAAATTTTAGAAATAGCATAATCGCGTAATTTCAAAAGACGTGAGGATTCTTTTTCTCTTTTTTGGACGGCAATTTCCAAAGCTTTAGCCAAACCCGCAGCACCAATTACATTTTCAGTTCCCGGCCACAGGCCGTTTTCCTGTCCGCCACCAAAAGTTATGGGTGAAATTTTTGTACCATGTTTTACCACCAAGATCCCCACGCCTCTCGGTCCGTACATTTTGATACCGTCCAAAACTAAAATATCCGCACCCAATCTTTCAATTGAAATATCTTCGTAAAGCGCACTTTGACATGCATCTACTAACAAGTAAGCACCACCTTTTATTTTAGAAATTTCTCTAATCGGTTGAATAGCGCCAATTTCGTTGTTAGCATGTTGCACTACCACCAAAACCGTATTTTCTTTTATTTCTTTTTTTATAGATTCCGGATTTATAATCCCTTTCTCATTTGGAGAAACAAAAGAAACTTCCGCCTCTTTATTTTTTAGTAAAAATTTAATCGGCTCCAAAACTGCCGGATGTTCTATGGTTGAAACTATTATGTGCGGTTTCCCAAAGATCTGATCTTTGATAACGCCCAAAATCGCCAAGTTTAAAGATTCGGTGCCGCCACTTGTAAAAAATATTTCATTCGCTCGGCAATGCAAAATCCGGGCAATTTTGGTCCTTGCTTCTGCCAAAACATTTTTGGCCTCCTCTCCTTCTTTGTGCAGAGATGAAGGGTTTGCCCAAAATTTATTTTGAATTTTTTGCATCTCTTTTTCCACTGCCAAAGCAACCGGCGTCACGGCCGCGTAATCCAAAAACACTCTTTCCTTGTTTTTTGTCATATTTTGGATAATACCATATTTGGTGTATAATAAGCGATTATGACTATTGACTGGAACTTGGTTATTTTTTTTGTACCTTTTGCCGCATTAGCGGTCTCTTTGATTACTCTCTTGATTGCGATAATAATGCACGTGAGAGTCAGGAGAATATTCCGAAGCGCCAATACGCCTGACATTGAGCGGCTTATGAGCCTGCACACTAAAACCATAGAAGACTTGGTAAAGTTCAAAGCAGAATCGACGGCATACATGAAATCTTTGGATAGCAGAATAAAAAAGAAAACCGCAAATGCCTCCACTTTGAGATTCAACCCGTTCCAAGGAGAAGGAGTCGGCGGCAATCAAAGTTTTTCTTCCGTGCTTGCAGATGAAGAAGGAGACGGCGTGGTCATCACGTCTATGCACACGCGAGAGCGAACCAATGTCTTCGCCAAGCCGCTCCAAAAATGGCAAAGCGAATATCAATTATCCGAAGAAGAAAACAAAGCCATAACGCAAGCCAAAACAAATGACAAAAAATAAAAAGGAAAAAATCATACGTCCGCCGATAGTAGTCATCATGGGACACATAGACCACGGCAAATCAACCTTGCTTGATTACATAAGAAAAACCAACACAACGGAAAAAGAAGCCGGTGGCATCACTCAGCATATTTCAGCTTATGAAGTAGAAATAACGGCCGGCGGCGAAAAAAGAAAAATTACATTTTTGGACACTCCCGGGCATGAGGCTTTTTGTTCCATTAGGGAGCGCGGCGCCCAAGTGGCGGACATAGCTATACTCGTCGTCTCTTCAGAAGACGGGGTTAAACCCCAAACGACTGAGGCTTTGGCCTGTATCACTGAAGGGGCTATGCCATTCATTGTGGCTTTAAATAAAATTGACAGACCAGGGTCAAATGTAGACAAAGTAAAACAAAACTTGGCGGAAAACGGAGTTTTGGTTGAAGGTTGGGGTGGCACCATACCGGCCGTGGCCGTTTCGGCAAAGACCGGCGAAGGTGTGCCTGACCTTTTGGAGATGATAGCTTTGCAAACCGATATGGAAGAACTTATTGGCGACTCTTCCATACCCGCCGAAGGTTTCGTCATAGAAAGCGACCTCAATCCTAAACAAGGCATTTCTGCTTCTCTTATAATCAAGAACGGCCATTTAAAAACCGGCATGTTTGCGGCGACCTGTGGCGCTTATTCCCCCGTCAGAGCCATAGAAAATTATAAAGGAGAAAATATTCCTGAGGCCACTTTTTCAAGTCCGATTAGAATAGTCGGTTGGAACGCCGGACCAAAAGTCGGCAGTGAATTTAAAACATTTTACAAAAAAGAAGACGCTATAAAATTTGCTGCTGAAACCGGTATTAAAAACAATGCAGACTCAAAAATTATTCAAAGTGACACTCATTTTGAAGTAGTCATAAAAGCGGACACCTTAGGCTCATTGGACGCTGTAGAACACGAGCTCCAAAAATTGGGTAATGAAAAAATCGCAGTTAAAATAATTTCAAAAGATGTCGGCGATATCACTGAAAAAGATATCAAGACTGCCAAAACAAAAAGAAGCTTGATACTGGGCTTCAACGTAAACATCGACAGAAGCGCCGGAGCGCTTGCTATGCGGGACGGTATAGAAATAAAAAATTATCAAGTCATCTATGACTTGATTGATTTCGTAAAAGAAAAATTAAAAGAAGCCACACCGGTAGAAACCGTAGAAACAACTACCGGCGGCGCCAAAATAATCAGAATTTTCAGCAAAAACAAAGACAAGCAGGTGGTGGGCGGTAAAATGGAAGAAGGAGAAATAAAATCCGGCAGCATAATCAAAATTTACCGTAGAGACTCTTTCATTGGCACCGGCAAAATCAAAGAACTCCAAATCCAAAAACTGAAAACCGACATTGCCAGAGAAGGCCAGGAATTCGGCGCGATGATAGAATCCAAAATAGATTTGGTGCCCGGAGATGTACTCAAAGCGACATCTTTGGTAAAGCAAGAATAACGCCCATGAAAACACCTATTAAATTCAAAGATGAAAAAGCTTCTTCCCTGCTTGGGAAGTTTGCCGCCGAATACTTTTTGGTTGAATCCAACAAAGATTCCCTCCTCACCGTAACCAAAGCCGAAATTTTAAATAAAGGCAAGCAGGCCATTATTTTTTTTACCGTTTTGCCGGTAGAAAAAGAAGGGGCAACACTCCAATTTGCCAAACGCCGTCGCAACGATTTCCGCCAGTTCGTTATGGGCAAAAAATCTTTCGGCTATGTGCCGAGGATAGATTTCTGCATTGATCTAGGCGAACACAACCGCCAGAGAATTGACGAACTTTTAAACGAAAGCTAAAAGTGATAATCTAATAGTAAGGCCACGTCGCCAAGAAGTAAGGCATCGGTCTGCAAAACCGTTATACGCGGGTGCGATTCCCGCCGTGGCCTCCGCGAATTTTTAAGGA
>CAYICK010000020.1:0-5508 GCA_964361905.1 uncultured Candidatus Saccharibacteria bacterium
CAGTGCCGAAGACGGAGAGATGGGTTTGGAAAAACTTAAAGCCGAAAAACCGGACCTCGTGATTCTGGACCTCATGATGCCAAAATTGGATGGAACGGCATTTCTTAAAAAATTACAAGAGGACAAAGATTTGCCAAAGGTGCCGGTTTTGGTCTCCTCCAATCTTTCCAGTGTCAAAAAAATTAGCGATGTGATGTCTATGGGCGCGGTGGGTTATGTCATCAAATCAGATGAAAGTTTGCAGTCTATCGTCCAAGATATTGAGAGAGTTTTGGGAGAAGAGTCTCCTGCTGAAACGAAATCAGAGTAATTTTGCCGCAAGAGTACCCAAATAAATTGTTATAGCGTTGTTGGGTAATAACCCGACCAACGTGCCTATCAGATAATTTTTTAAGTTGATTTTGGAGACACCCATAAGAATATTTAGAACATTGAACGGCATTATCGGTAACAGCCTCAAAAATGCGAGATCCCAAATACCACCAGACTCCAATTTGCTGTTATACTTTCCCAAGGGTTTTAAATATTTATACTCAAGAATTTTTTCGATTTTTTCTCTGCCTAATTTTCTGGCGATATAGAAAACTATTACAGCACTAAGCATACCGCCGATAATGGAATAAAGAAGCCCCAGTTTGAAACCGAAGAAAGCACCACCAACTATCATAAACGGTGTTGATGGGATAAATATGGTGCCCAAAACAAAGAGAATAATAAAAACTATTGGTGCCCAAATGCCGAAATCCTTGAGATAATATTTAATTTCTTCTAAATCAAAAGTGTCGCCATAAATCCAGTAAATGATAAGCGAAGCAATAACGGCTATTAAAAAAACCGCAGAAACAATTTTTTGCAATTTAGGCCAAAACATAACATTATAATACCAGAATCGTGCTCTTAATAATATATTCTATCTAAAATCCTTATTTTAAGCCATGTTTACCCAAACTGCTTGCAAAATATCTGATTTAGGTGTATAATGGTAGACAGAGTACAGGACAGTGAAAATTCAATTTTCGGCCTGTATATAACTTCTTTGAGAAAGGAAACTGACCATGGATGCCATGCTCAGATTAGCACTCCGGAAATATAATCGGCTGCGCCAACAAGTTGATAATATGCTTCTCGGTGATGAAGGTGATGTTATCGAGGCTGAGTTGCGAAAATTTGTGGCGAAGCGACCGTGTTGGGTGAATGGCCAAGTTGCAAAAGCAACAGAAACCAAACCACAAATACTTCATCTAATATCCAGTGGCAAAAAAATCGTTATTCGTACTACAAAAGGCGA
Organism: uncultured Candidatus Saccharibacteria bacterium; assembly: GCA_964361905.1. Lineage (GTDB taxonomy): Bacteria > Patescibacteriota > Minisyncoccia > Phycocordibacterales > WO2-35-19 > WO2-35-19. The sequence goes on from CAYICK010000020.1 coordinate 1,289, forward strand.
GAGAACGATTGCTCAAGCGAAAGACATTTTTACTTGGGGAATTGATGGTGACTTCACAAACTGGGGGCTTGATGTTCCGGGCGAAGCTAAGCTAGAAACTCTAGTTGAAGTTCACGAGATGACCGAAGATGGAGATTTTAAAGCCATTTATGGCGGTCTCGACCGAAATTTGGACAATCTTCGTCTGACACAAGATCAAATTATCGCTTTTGTGGGAGACAACAAGAAATGGCTCCGCAAGGAAGGTTACGGAACATTTTTCTTGTTTACTAAGAAAGATGAGCCGATTAATGCAGACAAGTCTAATCTCTTCGTGGCGGACGTGAATCTGGATTCTGACGAGAGGCCGAACGCGTTCGTGCGCCACTTTTCGGACGACAACGAGTGGTGTGGTGGCAATCGTCATCGTGTCGTCGTCCCGCAACAGACACTTGTTGTTTAGCTCTTGACCCTCTGACCCTAAGTCCCTTAGACCCTTTCCGAATTTTGGAAAGACTAAGGGACTTTTGTTATAATAATTTTGTGATCAATGGATATGTGGCGGCTATGGCTTCCACATCATTATTGCATGAGTATAAATTTGAGAGTTTTTTGTCGGGCAAGTCTTGCAAAAGGGTAGATTTATATTTTCATAAACAAAAAATAGATAGTTGGTGTGGTGAATTAGTGAGCTTCGAGGCTCCGAATAATATTCAATCTGCCATGGTTTGGCAGGTGGTGGTACGGGAGATTTACCGCACAAGTTCTTCGTGGCGAACGTGAATCTGGATTCTGACGAGAGGCCGAACGCGAACGTGAACCACTTTTCGAACGACAACGAGTGGAATGGTGACAATCGTCATCGTATCGTCGTCCCGAAACTATTCATTTCTCCCATCATTTTTTGGTGGGAGTTTTTTCAACACTCTTTTTCCAACTACCAAGGTCTCTGCCAATCTCTTCAAGTTTTTCAACAATTTCTAAATATTTTTCGTTAGTGATTAATTTTATTTCCCAAGCCAACTGCATGAAAAATTTCACCAAATCCAATTTGGAAATAGTTTTACTAAGACCAATCGTCTTTTGTTCCATTGGTAAGTATGCGGAGATAAATGTATATTCCAAAACAAGCAAAAAATTTTGATCAATTTTAATTCCTAATCCCAGCCTTTCAACCTTAGGAAAATTCCTTTGAATATTTGTCCACAATAAATACGAGGTCTTTTCTTTGAGGATTACTTGTGGTAATCCTCGGGGGGTAGAATTGATATTCATATGAAAAATAAAATAATAATAAAATACGAAGATATTATATCAGTTAAAAATCTTTATGAAGCCTGGCAGGAATTTTTGCCCGGTAAGAAAAATAAAAAGGATGTTGCCGAATTTGCTCTAAGTTTGTCTCACAATATTTTTGAGCTTCATTATGATTTGAAAAACAAAACATATAAACATGGAGGATACCAAGCTTTCAATATTTCTGACCCCAAACCAAGAAATATTAATAAAGCTAATGTAAGAGATAGAATGTTGCATAGAGCGATTTATAGAATACTTTATCCATTTTTTGACCGACTATTCATTTTTGACTCTTTTTCTTGCAGAACCTTAAAAGGTACTCATAAAGCCCTGAAAAGATTTGAAGAATTTGGCAGAAAAGTTTCCAAAAACAATACAAAACAATGCTGGATTTTGAAAGGAGATATCAAGAAGTGTTTTGCGAGCATTGACCACGGTGTTCTTTTAAAAATTTTGAAAGAAAATATAAAAGACGAAAATGTAGTCTGGCTTTTGGAAAAAATCGTATCAAGTTTTGACAAAGGATTGCCTTTAGGGAATTTAACATCCCAACTTTTCGTAAATATATATTTAAACAAATTTGACCAGTTCTTAAAACACAAACTAAAAATAAAACATTACATAAGATATGCGGATGATTTTGTAATACTTTCTCAAGATAAAGATTATCTTTGGGAACTGGTACCAAAAATCGCTGATTTCCTTGATGAAGAATTAAAACTAACACTTCATCCACATAAACTTTTCGTTAAAACCCTGCCTTCAGGAGTTGATTTTCTAGGCTGGGTTCATTTCCCCAAATACCGAGTTTTAAGAACAGCTACAAAAAAGAAGATGTTTAGGAATTTGAAGATGAAAACTGATGAAAAAAGAGAAAACACAATCGCTTCTTACTTGGGAATGTTGAAGTGGGGGAATGGGGGGAAATTAGAAAATACAATAAAAAATGCTATATTTTAAATATGGCGGAAATTTTATATGGTGCTCCTGTGAGGGAGGAAATAAAGAAGGGAATTATAGAAAGAATAAAAAAGATGGGGAGAAGGCCTTTTTTGGCTATTGTCCAAGTAGGTGATAGGGAGGATTCAAATGTTTACATAAAGCAAAAGCAAAAATTTGGCGAGGAAATAGGGGTGAAAGTAAGATTAATAAAAATGGAAAGATGGAAAGATGGAAAAATTGGAGAAGAAAAGATTATAAAAGAGATAAAAAAATTAAATAAAGATGAAAATATAGATGGGATAATTATGCAATTGCCATTGCCAGAAGGTTTTGATTCGGAAAAAATTTTAAATACTATTGATAATAAAAAAGATGCCGATGGATTAGTGTCAAGGGGAACCCTTGACACAGTACCCGCGACTGCTCGGGGAGTGATGGCGCTTTTGGATTTTTATGAAATTCCTGTGACTGGTAAAAACGCAGCGGTCATAGGGCGGTCCAGATTGGCTGGCGCGCCGATTGCTGAAGTTTTGAAAAACCGGGGGGCCAAAGTGTCAGTTTGTAACAGAAGCACTCTCAATACGGCTCAAATATGCAGAGAAACTGATATTTTAATTTCAGCCGCGGGCAAAGCGGGGTTGGTGACCAGAGATTTTGTAAAAAAGGGGCAAACAGTGGTGGATGTGGGAATAAATAGAACTGAAGAGGGTAAGTTGGTGGGGGATGTGGCGTCTAATGAAGTAGAAGCCATTGTGGCTGCGATTAGCCCCGTCCCAGGCGGTATTGGTCCCTTGACGGTGGCTTGTTTATTTCAAAATCTGATTGATTTATGCGAAAAGCAAGTGTTATAATCTAAGCGTTAATTTACTAATAATTTAAATAAAATGTTAAACAATTTTTTAGGTGAAGACGGAGCCAAAAGAATAACCCAGTGGATTGTGCTTTCGCTCGTGTTCCTTTCATTATTCCTTTTGGTAAAAGTTTTAGGTGATTTCAAAAGATTGCCAAATATAGGCAAAGAAGTTTATCCGCAGTCAACCATCGTAGTTTCCGGTACCGGAGAGGCTTTGGCCATTCCGGATATCGCTACCTTCAGTTTTTCGGTGACCGAAACTGCTTCTACTGTCAAAGCCGCCCAGGATAAAGCCACCAAAAAAATCAATAACGCTCTGGCGGTTGTCAAAGAAGCAGGGGTAGAAGATAAAGATATACAAACATCCAACTACAACGTTTATCCTAAATATGAATATTCAAGCTCTATTTGCCCTCAGCCTTTGAGGACAGATGTTAGTTCTCCGATTTACTGCCCTCCGGGTAAGCAAGTTTTAACTGGTTATGAAGTGGACCAGACTATTACTGTCAAAGTGCGCAAAATAGAAACAGCAGGAGATTTGGTTACCAAAGTCGGAGCGGTAGCGGTTTCCAACATAAGTGGTGTGCAGTTTGAAGTTGATAACCGAGAACAATTCGTATCAGAAGCCAGGAACAAGGCCATCACCGATGCCAAAGCCAAAGCCAAAGAGCTGGCAAAACAGCTCGGAGTCAGGCTTGGTAGCATCATTTCTTATAACGAAAATGGCAATTATCCGATTTACTATGGCGCTATGAGCAAGGGTGGCGCAGATATGATGACGGCATCTGCTCCGGTGCCGGCCGAATTGCCGCAGGGCCAGACCAAGATCACTTCAAATGTCAGTATTACTTACGAGATAAGGTAAGCGACCTCACCCAGTTGACACTAATCTTAATAGGAGTATAATAGGGGTACAACTTAATAAAGAAAAACCCCGACAAGGGGTTTTTTAAAATACAAACTTTATGTCATCAATAACAGATTATTTGAAGGAAACCAAAGTCGAGCTCTCACATGTCAACTGGCCGACCAGAAGGCAGTCGATTATTTTTTCACTTATTGTGATTGTTGTGTCCATTCTGGTGGCATTATTTCTCGGGCTGTTCGATTTCCTTTTCTCAAGGGTTCTTAATTTATTTATATAAAA
>CAYICK010000020.1:5608-11289 GCA_964361905.1 uncultured Candidatus Saccharibacteria bacterium
CAACAAATGCAGGAGGGTAGGAATTGGTACGCCATTCATACCTACTCCGGATATGAAAACGCGGTACTAAGAAATCTCAAACAACGCATTGAATCTTTGAGCATGGAAGAAAAGATTTTCAATGTCATCATCCCCACCGAAAAAAAGATAAAAATAAAAGGCAACAAAAGAGTAGAAGAGGAAGAAAAGATTTATCCGGGTTACGTGCTGGTGGATATGATAGTTACCGATGATTCGTGGTATGTGGTCAGGAACACTCCGAGAGTGACCGGCTTCGTCGGCGCCGGAGTTTTTCCCGTGCCGCTAGACCAAAAAGAAGTTGATGAGCTTTTCAAGAGAATGAGCTCGGAAAAAGTTAAACACAATATTGATTTGTCTCTTGATGAGGCGGTCAAGATTGTTGACGGGCCGTTCAAAGATTTGGAGGGTAAAGTGGGCGAGGTTGATGAAGAACGTGGCAAAGTCAAAGTGCTTGTGCCTATGTTCGGCCGCGAGACTCCGGTAGAACTTGACTTTTTACAGGTCAAAAAGATTTAAGGAGCATAGCGACTATAAATCTTAAGATGCCGCCAGACCTATTTCTTGTGGCGGCGCAAAAAGATTTAAGGTTGCAAATGTTTAATTATTGTGTAATATAAGCGTGAAATGGCAAAGAAAATAACCAAAAAAATAAAGATAGTAATCGCGGCCGGCAAAGCCACACCAGCGCCTCCGGTAGGTACTGCTCTGGGACCTGCCGGTATTAACATTGGCGAATTCGTCAAACAATTTAACGATGCTACCAAAGGTATGGACGGAGTGGTACCGGCTGAAATTAATGTTTATGAAGACCGCACTTTTGATTTTGTACTGAAAACTCCTCCGGCTTCCAGCCTTATTCTTAAAGCTCTCGGTATTGAAAAAGGCGCAGGCAAACCGCCAGCTGAAAAGGTGGGTACTATCAGCAGAAAACAACTTGAAGATATTGCTAAAATCAAGATGGTTGACCTTAACGCAAACGATTTGGAAGCAGCCGTCAAAATCATCGCTGGTACCTGCCGGAGTATGGGCGTAGAAGTGCGTTGAATCGCACTTCTACGAGCCGGAGTGTTAGAAGCGAGCGAGCGTAGCTTCTAAAGCGCGAGGCGGGCCCGCGCAAATTTCTAGCAAGAAATTATGCGCGGGTAGAAGTAAAATAACTCACCCGGACTTCGTCTCGACCTCTCTTACATTAAGAGAGGTGAAACAGAAACAACTTGATATAAAAAAACTCCTATGGTAGAAATACACAAGAGTTTCTTTTATATACGGAGGCTTCTATGGATGAAGATATCAAGGAAAAGCTTTTGTCTTTGAGTATTTTTAATGAGCTTAAGGAAAAAATTTCCAAATTGGAAAAAGAATTGGAAATAGCCAAATATAGCGCCAAATTGAACAATCAGCGAAAATGTTGGTTAGACGATCAATCCTGCCCTTTTGGAAATCCTGATGGTAAGTTTCAACTACGCCCAGTTCATTTTTGTTGTCAAGGCGGTTGCCATAAAGTATCCGATTTTAACAAAGATTTTCAAGATCTTCTTTATGGTGATGAAGTACCAATCACTGTTTCGGAATGGTGTAGCGGTAACAACTCGCTTACTCTCTCCGGTGAATTAAACGAATTGATTGAGTGTAGGAAAGACGAGCTCGACGAAAAAGGAGACAAAAAGTATGAGCTCGATGAAGATGAAAGGATTCTCATGAGAGCAGTTATTAAAATTTTGGAAAATTCCAATAATTTAAACTCCAGGATTTACTACGCTGAAACTTTGGAGGAATCGGCATGAATTCTCCTAACCCTTCCGGTTTGTGACACACGTTGTCACTGGTCGGAAGGGTTTTCTTATATAAATTACAAAACAAAAGGACTTTTAAACAAGTCTTTTTGTTTTCTTTTTATTATGGTAGAAATTCTGGTAGGCTAGCAGTTATTTTAAAATTCAAATATAGAGGAGGATAAACACAAATGTCTAGAATTAGTTGGGACGAACTTTTTATGGAGATTGCCAGACTGTATTCCAAACGGTCTACCTGTAAATACTTTAAAGTTGGGGTAGTTTTTGTCAGGGACAACAGAATTTTAACGGCCGGTTATAATGGTCCACCCAAAGATGAGCCACATTGCGATGAGGTTGGTTGTCAAAAGGAAAATGTCTCTGGTGAACGATTGCCGGCAGGTTCTGGTCTTTGTCGAGGTGCACACGCCGAAACAAATGCTATTGCCAACGCTTCAACCGAAGGGGTAAATCTTTCTGGTTCTGTAGTTTATTGTACATATTCGCCATGTTTTGATTGTTCCAAAGTTTTAGTCAATCTTGGTATAGTGGGTTTTGTTTTTTCTGGCGACTATCCGGAAAAAGAAAATCCTATGGCCATGGAGCTTTTCCAAAGAAGAGGTATTTGGGTAAAAAAGTTAGAAAACAAAGAAAGAGAGGAATAATGGAAGATAAATGGAAATATTTACGTAAAGATCTTTTCAGAGCAGTTGAACCCAAAGTCGAACTGGTAGCTATTACACAACCAGTTGGCAAGTACAAAAAGCTATGTACGACAGAAAGTTTACCCGGATTTGTTGCTCGTCAGAGCCATGAATCTAAGGGTACGCACGAAGACGACCTGAGGCTTAACCGAGATCTGATTAAGTGGGAACACACTACACCGTTTCAGGCTACGGAGCTTGTTTTTGATGTGACAAACACTTCAAAATCGGTACAGGCGCAATGGACCCGACATAAAATCGGCATTGGTTGGATTTATAGAAGTACACGTTATGTCTCTGCCAGTGGAAACAGTTTTGTCTATTGCACATACGATTACCTTGGCGACAAAGCAAAGGTAAAAGCTCTTTTGGCTATTGACGAGGAAATCGCCAGAAGGGCTATAGAAGCGTTTGATAAAAAACGAGAACTTGGTGCTAGCAAGGAAGATTCGCGTAAAGTGATGCCGGTTGCTTTTGCCACCAATTGTTACTATTTTACCAATGCTCGAGCACTTCGACATCTATTCAAGCTTCGTCTGGATAAACATGCGGAATGGGAAATTCGCCGGATGACCAAGATGATATTTGATGTGTGCATGAAATGGACACCATCCCTCTTCGAGGATTTTCGTGAACTGCGCGAATCCAATTTTTGATCTTTTGTTTTTAAAAAATGGCTCCGGCTGCGCATATGCAACCGGAGCTTTTCGTTTTTTAAGGTATTTTATGTTTTCGCTCGAAAACTAAATACCATGATCTGAATTTATCTTTTTGAGTTTTCTTTTCCCCGGGATTGAAATTCTCTGAATGGATTTTTTCCCAATCTTTATCCCAGTTGCAATCAGGAAAAAAAGAGCCTCCCTCAAATTTTTCATCAATCATTGTGTGGTGGATAAAATTTGCCACTGGTAAGGCCGTGGCATAAATTTCCGCTTCACCTATAACCAAAACTTCCTTTGACCACGCAAGCATGAGAGCCTCTTCAAACGAATCAGCAATGGCTATACGGTGCGTATGATTTAAGTCACGCTCTGAAATGTTTGCCATAACTCCGCCAGGTTTTTTGGTTATTATTATGTTCTGGCTATATGGCAGGAACTTGTTTTGGCCAAGCAAATTCCAAGTCTTATGTTCCATAACCACTGATTTATAAGAGGCGAGTTCCTTAAATCTTTCCAGATAGGATGGGAGAGTCTCTTCCAAAGAGATATATTTTTTTCCAATAACAATCTTGCTTTCCTGTGCGTAGGCAGAAGAAATAAAATTGATACGAATCGTTTTTTTGTCTGGCATAGGTCTCCTTTCAAATATCCAGTCCGCCTTGTATTCTCCACAAAAATGGGAAAAAATCAAATAAATGGTATAGTTATAAGTAATGAATATACACGAAAAATTAAAAAATTGGATAAAAGAAACGGTCAAAGTTGAGAGGGATTTTACACTATTGCACCCCAGAGACATAAAAAATGGCGATTATGCCTTTTATCATTCACCGTTTACAGCCAGTGATTTCGGCAAAGCGCTGAATGAAAACAAAATTTCCGAAGTGGATAAAGTAGAAGTGGCCGGAGGCTTCGTGAATTTTTATTTATCTAAAGAATTTTTCACCAAATCGGTTGAAGAGATTTTAAAAGAAGACGGAAAGTACGGGCAAACTAATTTGCTTGATGACCAAAAAATTTTGATTGAACATACTCAACCCAATCCGTTCAAAGAATTTCATATCGGGCATCTTATGAACAATGCGATAGGGGAATCCGTTGCCAGAATAATAAAAACAAACGGCGCTGAAACCAAAATAGCCAGTTATCACGGCGATGTGGGGCTTCATGTAGCCAAAACCATTTGGGGTAAAATGCAAAAGCCGGATTTGAGTTGGGGTGAAGCATATGCTTACGGCTCGCAAAATTTTGACGAAAACAAGGAAGCGATAACGGAAATAAATAAAAAAGTTTTTGAAAAATCAGATAAAAAAATAAATGAATTGTATAAAGAAGGCAAGAAATTCTCTCTGGATTTTTTTGAATCTATTTATAAAAGATTGGACAGCCATTTTGATTATCATTTCTATGAAAGTCAAGCGGGTGAGATAGGCAAAAAAATAGTGCTGGAAAATATAGGAAAAGTTTTTGAAAAATCAGACGGAGCAATAATTTTCAGAGGCGAAGATTTTGCACCCAAAACGCATACTCGGGTTTTTATAAATTCCGAAGGATTGCCGACATACGAGGCTAAAGAAGTGGGATTAGCTGAAATAAAAAAAGAAAAATATGCTTACGATAAATCTGTCACCATTACGGCCAACGAACAGGACGCATTTTTTGATGTGGTAGAAGTAGCCATAGGTAAAGTTTTCCCCGAGCTCAGAGATAAACTCAAACACCTTTCACACGGCATGTTACGTCTGCCAACCGGCAAAATGTCTTCCAGAACGGGAGAGGTTATTAGCGCCGAAGCTTTGATAAATCAGGTCAAAGAAAAAGTTTTGGAGAAAATGAACAGCGATAAATTTGAAAACGACCTGCCTTCGCATGAAGCTTCGGACGGGCAAGAAAAACAAGAAATAGCAGAGATGGTGGCGATTGGAGCGATAAAATACTCAATATTGAGGCAGGCGATAGGGGGTGATATTATTTTTGATTTTGATAAATCTATTTCTTTTGAAGGCGATTCGGGGCCGTATTTGCAATACGCTTGTGTGCGCGCTAATTCGGTTTTGGAAAAAGCGCCAAAGGGCGTCTTTTGGGGCGGGGGCATTTCAAGGACGCCCTTTGGCGCTTCAAAAAGGCCGGAAAATTTTGAAATAACGGAATTGGAAAAATATCTGTACCGATTCCCGGAAGTAGTGGAGAGAGCGGGGGCAGAATATGCGCCGCATTATATTGTGACATACCTCACCGAGCTCGCCTCGGTCTTCAACGCTTTTTATGCTAACAATAAAATTTTGGACGAAAACGACCCAACTTCTCATTACAAAATCGCTCTAACGAGAGCTACTTCTTACATTCTCAAATCAGGCCTTCATCTCCTCAGTATCAAAGTGCCGGAAAGAATGTGAATATAACATTGCCAAAATATTTTTTGGGTGCGCTGAAGTTAGCGCACCTTTTGTTTAAATAAAAAAGCAGCCTCGTTCCGATAGGTATCGGAACGAGACTCTAATCTAATTGGGTCTGTGCTTCTC
>CAYICK010000021.1:0-11230 GCA_964361905.1 uncultured Candidatus Saccharibacteria bacterium
ATAAAACGATCATTCAAAATGTTGATAGTTAACATTTGGCTTGATCAGATTGTCTGTTAATTTTTTTTAAAAAAAGACGCCTCCGAGAATCTTGTTCTCGGAGGCGAAATAGTTTTATTCGACAACGCTGGAGTAAAAATCCACATCCGATCGGATTTCTGGACAAAGTACAATCAATTTGTCCAGAAGGGTAGGCAGGGCTTGCCAAATTGGTTTTGCATAGCGAGATGGGATAGCATTTGTATCAATACTGAGAGAGAATTCTTTTGGTAAAAAACCCATCTGTTTTATCTTCAACCAAATACCGCCTTTGTGAGTACCGATCTCTAAAACCATATCAAAACCAATCAAAAATTCATCTAATTTCTTAAATTTTCCGAACCGTTTTACAAAAAGATCGTCAAACGGAAAAACAAACATGTGTATAAACAATACGATCTCTTTTTTCATCTGATTCAAAGAACTAGAACCTTGAAAACATTTTTGAAGCTGTTCCATTTCCATTTCAATCCTCCTGTCCCGTATCCAGGACGGCTCTATCGAGTTGAGAGGAATTCTCAATCGTCTACTTCAAATTATAGCATATCTGTATAAAAAAACAACGGCCCCGAGCACGAACACAAGAAGTGTGAACGCACGGGACCGTTTGATGAGGGAGCAAGGAAAAAATGAAAAGAGGTGGTGTAATGGATGACACAGGGCAAAAAGGTAAAGCAAGCTAGCTTACAAAAAATAATTGCCGGGAATCTTTACAGAACCTCATTCACTTCCTCAAAGAACTCTCACTACCAGCAGTATATCACCTCTCAAAATCCCCACAACTTACATACGCATAATTTTTGTTGTGTAATATTTATTTTCCCTCCCCTGAACAAGGGGAGGGCAGGGTGGGGTTTTTATGCTAAAATAGCCTTATGGACACTGATTTAAAGGCGGATTTTAAAATCAAAGTAGGGGAAGTGGAAGGGCCGCTGGAGCTTATTTTGGACTTGATTGAAAAAAGGAAACTACACATCAGCGACGTCTCACTTTCCCAAGTGGCAGATGAGTTTATTGAATATATAAAATCTTTTGAAGAATTCCCAATGAGCGATTCGGCCGATTTTATTTTGGTCGCTTCCACCCTACTCCTCATAAAATCCAAATCGCTTTTGCCGAATCTGGATTTGACCACTGAGGAACAGGGCAGTATCGAAGATTTGGAAAAAAGATTGGCCACTTATAAAAAATACAAGGAGTTAGCCGCGGGCATCGGCAAAATGTTTGGAAACTTTTTATATTTTGCCGGAGAAAAAAGGAAAACGGATGTTATTTTTTCTCCGACTCCGGACATCACTCTGGTTTTTTTAAAAAATGCTCTGAACGAAGTCTTAAAAAATATGCCGAAGGAAACAGAAAGTCTGCCCAAAGTGGTGGTAGATAAAATGATAAGTCTGGAAGAAATGGTCGACAAACTTACTGAAAGGATAAAAACGAGCCTCCGGACCAGCTTTTCCGATTTCGCCGGTGTTGGCAAAGTAGAAAAAGTAAATGTTATAGTAAGCTTCTTGGCCATGTTAGAATTGGTAAAACAAGGGGCAGTGCGCGTCAGCCAAGACCGGCACTTTGAGGATATTAGTATTGAGAGCGAGAATGCGAGTGTCCCTTTTTATTCGTAATTTTATTCGTAGCAATTCGTTAATTAATTCGTTACTTCGTATATGTTAGAACAAAAAATAGAAGCGGTGCTGTTTTATAAAAATGAACCTTTAGAGATAAAGAAGCTGGCCAAAATTTTAGAAACTGGAGAGAGAGAAATCAAAGAAGCTTTGCAAAATTTGGCTGTAGCGCTCCAAAACCGAGGAATTTGTTTAGTGATGACAGACACCGAAATAAGCCTCGCCACCGCACCCGAAATGAAGGACCTTATTGAGAAAATAGCCAAAGATGAGATGAGTAGCGAAATAGGCCGGGCAGGGCTAGAAACCTTATCTATAATCCTATATAATGGCCCGATATCCCGCAGAGAGATTGATTATATAAGAGGAGTCAATTCGGCCTTCGTCCTCCGAAATCTTTGCATCCGCGGGCTTATTGAAAAAGAGACCGATAATAAGGACCAGAGAGTTTTCAAGTATAAAGGCAGTTTGTCCGTCTTGGCTCATTTGGGCTTGAAAAAGATTGAGGACTTGCCCGAATACTCGCTGTTCAAAGAAAAAATAAATGATGAATCTCAACCTTAAAAAATTTTTCAGTATCGAAGCAAGGACAAAATATTTTCCGCATATTTTGTTTTATTTTTTTATACTTTCGGTTTTAATTTTTAGCCTTTTGATTATCGGCCAAAAAGCTCTGAACAAAAAGAAAATTCCGCCGCCCGTCCCAAATATCTTTACTAAAGTGGATTTGGAGGCCAAAAGCGCCGTAGTTTGGGACGTCATCGGCCAAAAAGAATTATTTGCCAAAAATCCGGATATGCCGCTGCCACTCGCGTCACTCACCAAAGTTATGACGGCCGTCACAACCGACGGGAAATTGGGCGACAACCAGCAAATTAAAATAACCAAGGAAGATTTGGTGCCGGAAGGGGATTCGGGACTGGTGGTAGGAGATATTTGGCGAGCCAAAGATTTGCGGGATTTCACTTTACTGACTTCTTCCAACGACGGGGCCTTCGCTTTGGCGGTAGTAGCTGAGGCTAAAATTGCAATTGAACCTTCGATAAAACCGACAAATATGAGCATAGACACTAAAGCGGAATTTATAAAAAAAATGAACGAGACCGCTCAAAAAATCGGGCTCACTAACAGCAAATTTTTTAATGAGCACGGTTTGGATATGAATGCGGACAGGGGCGGCGCTTATGGTTCGGCCAAAGACATGGCCGCTCTTTTTGAATACGCTCTGAAAAATTATCCGGAGATTTTGGAAGCGACACGATACAAAAATTTGGAATTTGAAAGTGGTCAGAAAAAATATTCCGCCGAAAATACCAATATTTTGGCGGATAAAATTCCAAACCTGATCGCTTCCAAGACCGGCTTTACAGATTTAGCTGGCGGCAATCTCGTCATTGCTTTTGATGCCGGCCTCGGCCGCCCGATTGTCATTTCGGTCCTCGGTTCTACCGAGCAAGGCCGATTTACCGATGTTCAAAAATTAGTAGCCGCCAGTTTGAAGTACATCAGCCAATAATGGTATTATCAATATAATAAAATGATTTTGGATATCGTAAAAGTTTTTTTGCCGGCAGTGGGAGCGTTTATAGTAGGAATTTTGATGACACCCGTTTTGACCAACTTCCTTTACTCACACAAAATGTGGAAAAAAGTCAGCGTCAAAAAAACTATCGACGGGTTGGATGCAACCATCTCCGCTTCGCTACATAAGGATGAGGAAAAGAAAATTCCAAGAATGGGCGGGATCGTGGTCTGGGGATCAGTCTTTATCACTATTTCCATCATCTGGCTTCTAGCTGAATTTGTGAGCGGCCCAATACTTATAAATTTGGACATTTTATCAAGAAGCCAAACTTGGATACCGTTCGCCACCCTTATCATAGGAGCCTTGGTTGGGCTTGTGGACGATTTCCTGGTCACCAGAGATCCTGCAGATAGTAAATACGAGGGCAGTTATGTGGGCGGCGGTTTATCTCTTTCAAAAAGATTGCTCGTAGTGGCTGTAATCGCGCTTCTTTGTTCCATTTGGTTTTATTTCAAATTAGATGTGAACTCGATAGGTTTACCCGCCATATGGGGAGGTTCGTTGTTTTTAGGCGCGTTTTTCATACCGCTTTTTGTTTTAATAATTATATCAATATACGCCGGCGGAGTTATAGATGGCATTGACGGACTTTCGGGAGGAGTTTTCGCCGCAATGTTCGCCGCCTATGGGGGCATCGCTTTTTATCAACAACAATTTGATTTGGCCGCATTTTGTGCAGCAGTCATAGGAGGGATTTTGGCATTTCTTTGGTTCAATATCCCGCCAGCCAGATATTACATGTCTGACACAGGAATGATGGGATTGACCATTACATTGGGTGTCGTCGCCTTCATGACCGATAAACTAGGAGGAGGATACGGTGTTTTGGTACTGCCAATAATAGCCCTGCCTTTGGTCGTCACTGTATCATCAGATATTATTCAGCTTCTTTCCAAAAAATTCAGAGGTAAGAAAGTTTTTTTGGTTGCCCCATTGCACCACCATTTTGAAGCCATCGGCTGGCCAGCTTATAAAGTCACTATGCGCTACTGGATAGTCTCTATCATCTGCGCCATCGCCGGCATTACTCTGGCTCTTATCGGATAAATCAAAACCCCACCCCTCGCTTCGCGTGGCCCTCCCCCTGATCGGGGGAGGGAAGGCGCAGAAATCTTGTGTTCCTTGTTTTCCCTCCCCTGAACAAGGGGAGGGTGCCCGCAGGGCGGGTGGGGTGATATAATAAAAACCATGGCGAAACTCGGCAAAATAAACAGACTGTTTTTGTTTTGGACTATTGTTTTGGTAGTTGGGGGGTTTTTCATTTTCAGCTCGGCATCCTTAGGACTTCTGGCCCGCAATGAAGTAGAATTCTCAAACGTGGCTTTCAACCAGATTTTTTATGGGCTGTTTTTTGGTTCTATTGCCTGCATCTTTTTTGCCAGAATTGATTACCATAACTGGAAAAAATATTCTTTCGTTTTTTTTATCGCTTCTATTATCCTGACTCTTTTGGTTTTCGTGCCCGGCATAGGTATAGAACACGGCGGCGCCAAACGTTGGATTAATTTGGGGCCTCTGCCTTCCTTCCAACCGGCGGAATTATTAAAAATCGCTTTTATTTTGTATTTTGCCGCCTGGCTTTCCGGACTCAAAGAAAAAGTGGGTACTTTGAAATGGGGCCTTGTGCCTTTCTTGGTATTTGCCGGAATATTAGGAACCATACTTTTGGCCCAGCCGGATACCGATACTTTTGCCGTTATTATTTTCGCTGCTCTTTCGATGTATATAATCTCTGGCGCCAAATGGCGGCATATAGCAATAACATTTTTTATCGGGGTATCACTTATAACCGTTCTTTATTTTTTCAGACCTTATATAAAACAAAGAATTGATGTAATGATTAACCCTTCCATAAACGGCCAGACCAGCGGCTACCAACTCAGCCAATCGCTTATAGCGGTCGGCTCAGGGCAAGTTTGGGGCAGGGGATTCGGCCAAAGTATCCAAAAATTCCACTATTTGCCTGAGCCTATCGGCGACTCGGTCTTCGCGGTAGCGGCGGAAGAATTCGGCTTTTTCGGAGCATTTATTATCGTAGCTATTTTCGTCATGTTCGGCTTGGAAGGCTTAAAAATATCTCTGAAATCAAGTGATGATTTCGGTAGACTTGTATCTCTGGGAATTGTTATACTTATAGTGTCCCAGGCATTTGTAAATATAGGAGGTATGCTGGGAATTCTGCCTCTGACGGGAATACCTTTACCTTTCGTCAGTCATGGCGGCACTGCCCTTTTTATCACTTTGGTTGAGGCCGGCATAGTGATGAACATATCAAGAAACAATAATAAAAGGTTAAAAGCTAAGAATTAAAATCAAAAGGATGAAAATAATATTTACAGGCGGAGTCACGGGCGGGCACTTTTATCCGATTATCGCCATCGCGCAGTCAATCCAAAAAATTTCAAGGGAGAAAAAACTTTTGTCGCCGGAAATGTTTTTTTGTTCGCCATCCCCTTACAATCAGGGCTTGCTTTATGACAACAATATAGAGTTCAAAAAAATCACCGCCGGCAAGATACGCAGATATTTTTCCCTATTGAATTTTACCGATATTTTCAAAATAATCTGGGGCAGCTTGAGCGCGCTTTTGGATGTTTTTGATATCTATCCGGATGTGGTTTTCAGTAAAGGCGGATACGGGAGTTTCCCCGTAGTTCTGGCCGCCAGGCTTTTGCGCATTCCGATATTCGTCCACGAGTCCGACTCGGCGCCCGGCAGAGCCAATAAGTGGGCCGGTAAATTTGCGACCCGTGTAGCCGTCTCTTTTGATGAAGCTTCAATCTATTTCCCGGCCAATAAAGTGGCTTATACCGGCCAGCCGATTTTGGAAGAAAGACTCACTCCCATAGAAAACGGCGCCGCAGAATTTTTCGGTTTTGATACGAGCATACCCACTATATTTATAATGGGCGGTTCGCAAGGAGCGGAAATAATAAACAATGCTATCTTGGATATCTTACCGGAGTTGGTTAAAAATTTTCAAATCATACACCAGACGGGCACAGCAAATCTTAAAGTGATGGAAGAGTCCGCCGCCGCCATACTTCTGGAAAGCAAGAATAAAAATAGATACAAACCTTTCGGGTATTTAAACAGTTTGGAAATGAGAATGGCCGCCGGCGTTGCCTCTTTGATTATAAGCCGAGGGGGTTCAACCATATTTGAAATAGCTTCTTGGCAGAAACCGTCCATTATAATTCCCATAACCGATTCAAATGCAAACCATCAAATAAAAAATGCTTTTGCTTATGCCAAAGTTGGCGCCTGCTCCGTCTTGCAGGAAGAAAATTTGAAATCTCACATATTACTGGCGGAAATAAAAAGAATAACGGAAAACAAAGAACTCAGCGAAAAAATGAAAGAAGGGGCCAAAACTTTTTTCAAACCGGGCGCCGCCGATACTATAGCCCGTGAACTGCTTTCTATCGTCTATTCGCACGAAAAGTTGGAATAAATTTCCGTAAAACCACCTCACCCCATCCAGATTTTAGTGTAATATAGAGTTTCGTCTGCCCCTCTCCATAATTATGGAGAGGGGAAAGGGGTGAGGTAGTAAATGAATAAAAAAACATGAGAACATATACCTTAACAGAACTAAAAGATAGAAGGAGAGATTTAAGAAAAAGAGCTACTTCGCAAGAAGATTTGCTTTGGGAAAAATTGAGAAACCGCAAGCTTGGACCGAAATTTCGAAGACAACACAGTGTTGGGAGATATATCCTAGATTTTTATTGTAAAGAAAAGAGACTTCTGATTGAAATTGACGGCGGGATTCATGAGAAGAAAGAAAATAAAGAATACGATACAGTGAGAGATAAATATTTTATAGAGCTTGATTTTAAAATTTTGAGATTCACAAATGATGAAGTAGAACAAGATATGGAAAAAGTTATAGATAAAATAAGAGCTTGTTTTTAGAAACCTCACCCAACCCAGATTTCACTGATAATGTGGATACTCGCGATCCCTCTCCACAATTGTGGAGAGGGTCGACTTGCGAAGCAAGCGGGGTGAGGTAGTTGTGTTATAATATCAATCATGGCAAACGATAATAAAGTAATTGTCAGGTTTCCGCCGTCTCCAACCGGATTATTCCATATTGGCAACGCCAGAACCTTCCTTTTCAATTATCTTTTTGCCAAACAAAATAACGGCAAGATTGTTTTCAGATCGGAAGATACCGATAAAGAAAGGTCCAAGCAAGAATACGCGGACGATATCATAGAAAATCTGAAATGGCTTGGCATTGAGCCGGATTTTTCTACCACTGTCAAGCAATCGGAAAGAAGCGATATTTATAAAAAATATTTGCAAAAACTTATAGACGAAGGCAAAGCTTATTTATCCAAAGAAGAAACGGTTGAAGAAGGTCAGAGAGACGAGGTTATAAGATTTAAAAACCCCAATAAAAAAATAAAATTTAATGACCTTATCCGCGGTGATATAGAGTTTGACACGACAGAGCTAAAAGATTTCATCATTGCCAAAAGTTTAGACGAGCCGGTTTATCACTTAGCGGTAGTAGTGGATGATTTTGAAATGGGTGTGACGCATGTGATAAGGGGCGACGACGGCATCTCCAATACACCTCGGCAAATCCTAATCCAAGAGGCTCTCCAAGCGCCGCGTCCCATTTACGCCCATCTGCCTATGATACTTGCGACTGATAAAACCAAACTTTCCAAAAGAAAACACGGCGAAACCGTTTCTGTTTCTTATTATCGCGAAAAAGGCTACTTACCTGAAGCGATCATCAATTTCCTGGCAATGATGGGCTGGAATCCGGGTACCGATCAGGAAATTTTCAGTATGAATGAACTCATTAAAATTTTTGATATACAGAAAGTCCAAAAAAAAGGCGCCATATTTAATATAGAAAAATTGGATTGGCTAAACCGAGAATATATACTTCGTCTTTCAGACGAAGATAAATTTTCAATTTTCAATTTTCAATTTTCAAACACAAAATTTAAAGATAATGAAAAGAAAAATAATAGGGAGTTTATGGAAAAGCTTTTGAAAATATTTTTGGACAGGATTCATAGATGGGGAGAAGTGGCAGAATTGCTCAACACCGATGAATACGATTACCTGTTTGATAAACCGGCGTTAAAAAAAGAAAAAATTTGCTGGAAAAATCAAACGCCGGAAAACGCGCGGGAAAATTTAAAAAAAGTATCCGAAATATTGAACGACAAAGAAAAAATTATGCGATACGCAAATGAGGCGGGGAAGGGAAATGTGCTTTGGCCTTTGCGTTACACCCTTAGTGGAAAAGAAAAATCTCCGGACCCGTTTACTTTAATTGACATTTTGGGAATCGAGGAGAGTAAAAATAGAATCCAAAATGCTATTCAATTATTATAAAAAAATATTATTTATATTTCTGCTGTTTTTACTTGTGTTAACAAACGCAAACGCCCAATCCGTAGACCAGTTGAAACAAAACATTGACAGCCACACCGATAAAATAAAACAATTGGAACAAGAAATAAAAACTTATGAAAAACAGATAGAAACGGTAAACGGCCAAGCCCAAACTCTGCAAAGCGCCGTGAAAGTACTCGACATAAACCAAAAAAAAATCGGCACCGAAATTAAAAAAACCGAAACCAAAATTCAAAAGACCAATCTTACTATCGAGCAGTTGAGTAATGATATAGGAGACACGGAAAAAAAGATTTCTGCCAATATGGAAGCTATAAAAAAAGCTTTGAACGATATACACCAAAACGACGACCGGTCGCTTATAGAAAGCTTCCTGACCGATAAAAGCCTGGCTGATGTATTTGATGAATACGAGTCAATGAGCCAATTCCAGCAAAAAGTGCGGGAACAATCGCAAGAACTAGCTGCTTATGAAAAAGAATTATCCGATAAAAAATCAGCTTCGGAAGGACAGAAAAAAAGCTTGGTCTCTTTAAAATCGGATCTGGGTGATCAAAATCAAATTCTGGCTGGAAATAAAAAGGAGAAAACCAACCTTCTCACCGTCACCAAAAACAAAGAGACCGAATACAAAAAAATACTGGCTCAAAGACAGGCGGAAAAAGAACAGTTTGAAAAAGAACTTTTTCAATTTGAATCACAACTCAAAATAGCCATTGACCCGAATAGTTTTCCTTCTTCTGGCAAAGGCGTTTTCAGCTGGCCTTTGGATGATGTGTTCATAACCCAATATTTCGGCAAAACTGTCGCTGCCAAGAAGCTTTATGTCTCCGGCACTCACAACGGCGTAGATTTCAGAGCCAGCGTAGGCACTCCGGTTAAAGCGGTAATGAGCGGCGTCGTCCAAGCTACCGGCAACACAGACCTTCAAAAAGGCTGCTACTCGTACGGCAAATGGGTCCTTGTGAAGCATCCGAACGGTTTATCTTCTCTTTACGGCCATTTCAGCTTGGTTAAAGTTGTAGAAGGACAAAGTGTCTCAACCGGAGACATCATAGGTTATAGCGGCCAGACCGGTTATGCTACTGGACCACATCTCCACTTAACTGTCTACGCCAGCCAAGGAGTTGAGATTCAAAAATATTCTTCAAGTTTAAACTGCAAAAATGTCACCCTACCTATCGCCGATGTCAGCGCTTATCTTGACCCGATGCTTTATTTGCCCGCGCTGTGATAAAATTATTTACATAACAAAAAAATGACAAAAAATAAAAATTTAAAAAGCAGGGGACCTGCCCGAACCCGTCCGAACGTGGCCGGGCGGATGAGCCGTTCAGGCGGGTTTATACAACTAATTTTGCTTGTAGTAGGCGCTTTGGTGCTTCTGAGGTACATCTATAACATAGACGTGATCGGCTTTTTGACCACCGGCAAGTTTAAAGAATGGCTGGATAAGCTTTATGGGGTAGCAACTGTAGGGTGGCAAAAATACGATACTCTAATAATTAAAATCTGGAATTACATAATTGAACTGGTAAAAAACTTACTGACCAAAATAAAATAAGTGATGGGGAAGGGCTCATTTTGCGATGTTGCGGAGCAACGTTGTAAAATGAGCCCATCTTTTAGGTGGCTATAAGATAGCTACCTAAAAGATATATTGTGCGACGTTCCTACCATAAAGCTAAAGGGCGTCTTTGAACTGCCCCTGCCCCAAAAGACGCCCTTTAGCTTTTTATTTCATCGCCAAACTTTTATATTCGGAATAAGCGACAGTTTTGCCCCAACATTTGGCGGAAGAGAGCCAGGGTTTGACTCCATACTTCTCAAAAAGGTACCTGGCATAAGCGGTGTTCCCTTCCAAGGTTAAGATATCATACCCGAGCTTGTCGGAATTTTCGTTGTGGAAATATTCGTTGATCTGCATCACGCCTCTGTCAAGTTTATTTTGTTCTCCACGGAGTACCTCACCGCCAACATCATTTTGACGGAAGTGCGACTCGCATTTGGCGATTTCAATCATTACCGGTATGTCAGAAAAATAATTCCTGACATATTCCTCTATTGTTAACGTTGGAACTTTAACTTCAATAATTTCTACAGGTACAGAGGGTGCGTACGGCACTCCGCTCCAACCCGTCAAACTTGAAGTTATCATTACGAAACCTAAAGCAGTTGAGAAAATAAGCCAATGGTTTAATTTTAATCCCGCTTCAATCCCCTTTCCTTTTTATTTATTGATTGAAACAAGCAGAGATGCAGATTAGTAAACCTCAAACGCGATCCTCAAATAATTTTTTTGAAAAATAATTTGATAAGTGTGTCTGAGCCAAAAAACATCCCTTAAAAGCGAAAATCCAGCATTTACTGGATTTCCTTAATAGTAGCATATTTTACACTTGCCGTCAATAGCAAAGTGTGTTGTAATTAATACCCTCAAAAACGCCTAAAACTCTTTATATCCGGGGTTTATGGCGAAGCTGGCACTTATTTCCATATTATCATTGATAGTAAATGTGCAGGTTGGCTGTTTCATATCTACTTCATTATCGCATGAAAGACTGGTGCCGTTTATACCTTTCCATCCCATAAATACCCT
>CAYICK010000022.1:0-10884 GCA_964361905.1 uncultured Candidatus Saccharibacteria bacterium
AGGGGAAAGGGGTGAGGTTATCTAGAAAGATAAGGCATCAAGGCCATAAAACGGGCGCGTTTGACGGCAAGAGCAAGCTTCTTTTGATATTCGGTAGAAACACCGGTTCTCTTTTTAGAAAGGATGCGGGCATGCGGATTGATGAACTTTTTCAAAAGTTCGGTATCTTTGTAATCAATGTATTTGATACCGTTTTGTTTGAAATAGCAGGTTTGTTTATTTGTCATGAATTTAGAAAGGTATATCTTCGCTATTAATTTCTTCTTCCGGATATTCTATTGCCGGAGAATTTTCTTTTTCTTTTGCTTTATCTCCGGAATCTTTTTGTTCATAAGAGCTACCGCTTGAACTTCCGGCACTTTTTGGTCCAAATTGAAATCTATCAACCACTATTTCAGTTCTATATTTTTTGGTGCCATCCTGAGCGTCCCAGCTTCTGGTTTGAATCCGGCCTTCTAGAAATACGCCACTACCCTTGTGCAAATATTGTTTGATGAGTTCCGCCTGTTTGCCGAAAACCACAATATTGTGATAATCAACCGATTCTTGCCTGGTTCCGTTTTTGTCTTTCCAGACACGGTTGGTAGCTACGGCAAACTCGCAAACTTGAGAGCCGGAGGGCAGGGATTTGAGTTCCGGGTCCCTGGTTAAGTTGCCATAAATAATCGCTTTGTTGATGTACATGGTTTTAAATTAAATTTATAAATCGGAATCTATTACAAGCTCATCGATACTTTTGTCTATTTCCGCTTCGGAAGTTTCGGTTTTTTCTGCCGGCACAGGCTGGCTGGAAACTTTCACGTCTTCTGGCACATTGCCTCTCATCATTACCGGAGATTTGAAAGTGTGCATGGTATTTTCTCTGACAGTTTTTACTATTATAAATCTCAAAATGTTCTGATCGTTTTCCGCTTCCTTGTTTATTTTACCGATTGAAGCGGAGAGAGTTTCAAACTTTACCCAGCCGAAATAAGCTTTATTGAAGCTCTGATACTTGGTCTCTATACGCTTTTTTATATCGTAAGCCAAAACTCTCATTTTGGGAAACTCATCAGCGATGATTTCTCCTCCATTTGCGGTTACAGAGTCTTTTATTTTTAAAACTATTTCCGGTAATTTTTCTTCCGGAACTGTAGGCAATATATGAAAACCTATTTCATAAACCTGCACTTCGTCTAAAACGTCTTCTTTTTCTTTCATAATTATTATTGCTCGGATGGGTCCCGATGTTCATC
Organism: uncultured Candidatus Saccharibacteria bacterium; assembly: GCA_964361905.1. GTDB lineage: Bacteria > Patescibacteriota > Minisyncoccia > Phycocordibacterales > WO2-35-19 > WO2-35-19. The sequence continues at coordinate 1,236 of CAYICK010000022.1, forward strand.
GGGATAAAGGCAGTTATAGTAATTAGCGCCTCTGATCCGAACCAAGCCATACTCTATCATAATCTCTCTAAAAAGCAAAAATTCGTTTGGCATTAGCCAAAATAGCTTTATTTAGAATTTCAAAATCTTCTCTTCTGATTTCAGCCAATTTTTTAATAACTTCAATCACATAAACAGGTTCATTGCGCTTGCCGCGGAAAGGCACAGGAGCAACGAAAGGCGCATCTGTCTCGGACATTATAGAATCCTGCGGAATATATTTAATTACCTCATCATAATCATGAGTGAAGGTAATAACACCGGTAAAAGACATCGTGAACCCCAAATCCAAAAACTTTTTGGCAATTTCAACATTCCCTGCAAAAAAATGAATGTTGCCTCGCAGTTTTTCACCCGCTTCTTTTTTATAATTGTTTAAAATCTCAAGCGCATCTTTGTAAGCATCTCTTATATGTAGCATCAGCGGCTTGTTGTGTTTGATTGCAAACTGAATTTGAGATTTGAACAAATTTATTTGTTCATCCCGCGTAGCTTTAGCGGAGTGGGACTTTAATCTAAAATAATCCAATCCGCATTCCCCTATGCCAACTACTTTTGGGCTTGAAACCAATTCTTCAAATTTAACCTCATCCCATCCCGCTTCGCGGGATTGCCCTTCCCCTAGATGCAGGGGAAGGGCGGCATTTTTACCCTCTCCTGCTTCTAGGAGAGGGTCGCTCTGCGAAGCAGAGCGGGGTGAGGTTATATATTCTGGATGAATTCCTATACATGCCCAAACATTTTCGTTTGCTTCCGCAATTTCAACCGCTCTTTTTGAACTCTCTAAATCAGCGCCGATAGCTATAGTTCCCACCCCTTTCTCCTTCATTCGCGCCAAAACCTCCTCAAAATCAGAACCATAATCCTCTCTGTCCAAGTGGCTGTGTATGTCTATGTATTTCATCCTAATCTTTTCTGGCAAACAAGGGTTTATCCGGAGTTCTGTTTTGTTTGATGAGTTCTTTTATTTTGACTGAAGTTTCCGGCAAGATTGGTTCTAACATTTTAGCAACATTAAATAATCTAATGACCAAATCAGAAATCATTTTCTGCCCTTTTTCTTTTTCTGTTTTTACTACTTTGAACGGCTGATTTTCTTGGATAAATTTATCCATTTCAGAAATTTCAAACCAAATCAAATCTACGGCTTTATTTATTTCAAACTTATCAAGATAATCAAAAAATTCTTTAGGTATTTCTTTTTTTTCTAATTCTTCAATTTTTTCTTCTTTCAATTTTTCAATATTATCTTGTGCCATTTTCATTATACGACTAGTCAGATTTCCCAAACCATTGGCCAAATTCGCATTGTAAGCATCTTTAAAAGATTCAAGAGTCAGATCACCATCTTCAAACGGTGAGATGTGGCGTGCGAGATAATAACGCACCGCTTCTGCCCCATATGTATCAATAAGAAACATCGGGTCTATGACGTTACCCAAAGATTTGGACATCTTTTTGCCACCAGAAGTTATAAAACCATGCACCAAAAGTTTTTTTGGAAGAGGCAGACCCGCAGACAAAAGCATTCCCGGCCAAATGGCTGCATGAAAACGCAAAATATCCTTCCCGATAACATGCATGCCCGGCCAAAACTTTTTATATAATTCATCACCTCTTCCGAATCCGAGAGCGCTTATATAATTCACCAGCGCATCTCCCCATACATAAATTTTTTGCGAGGAATCATTGGGAACCGGAATACCTACCGACATTTTGTCAGCCGAACGAGAAAAACTTATATTCTCAAGTCCCCTCTCAAGCAAAGCTAGGATTTCGTTTTTCCGGCTTTCCGGAATTATTTCCATCTCTCCACTTTCTATTTTTTCTTTTATTTGTTTTGTATATTTTGAGAGTTTAAAAAAATAATTTTCTTCTTTCAAAAGCTGAGGTTTTTCATCATGCTCCGGACATTTGCCGAGAACTAAATCTTTTTCTGTGATAAAAGCTTCGTGCCCAACGCAATATAGCCCCTCATAACTTCTTTTTTCTATATCTCCAGATTTTTCCAAAAGTTTCCAAATTTCTGTCACACCAGGCCAATGATTTTTTGAATCAGAAGTTCTGATAAATTGATCGTAAGAAATTTCGAGTTTTGAAAACAAAGATTTAAAATTTTCTACGATATTATTCAAATATTCTTCCATATTTTGTCCCGCTTCTTTTGCGGCTCTTACCACCTTTTCCGTATTTTCATCGGCGCCGGTCAGAAAATAAACTTCCTCGCCTTTTAGTCTATGCGCACGGGCCAAAACATCACAGATCACAGTCGTATAAGCGTGTCCCATGTGCAATTTAGCATTGGGATAATATATAGGCGTAGTTATGTAAAATGTTTTAGACACAAGAAAAGAATACTATTTTTAGTCTTTAATTTGCAAACGCTCAGCTTCCGCGATTTTGTTTTTTTCCACATCATTTAAAAATTCCAGAAACATTGTAGCTACCGGTACTGAAATAAGGAGTCCGACGAACCCGGCCAATTTATAACCTATAATAAGAGCCAGGATAGAAACAATCGGCGGCACTCCCACGATTTTGCGCACCACCAGCGGATAAATGAGTTGGTTTTCAAATTGATGAATTATAAGATACAAACCAACAACAACGAGAGAGCTAGTTAAACCATTCGTAACCAAGGCCAGAGTCACAGCCGGAATAGCGGCAAGTATCGGCCCAAAAAGAGGAATAATTTCAAACAATCCAGCAAGCACCGCCAGGAGCAGGGCATTTTCTATACCAAGCAGGGTCAATCCCAAAAATACCAGCATAGCTATAATTATGGCGAGCACTACCTGACCCTGCATCCAAAGGCCTATTTTATGCTGAGACCTCTTCCATAAGTTCAGGATATATTTTTCATTTTTAGCCGGACTAACGATACGCAAAAAATTTGAAACACCGTCCGACTCAACCGATAAATAGAAAGATAAAACTATAACCAAGAGGAAACTTAAGACGCCACCAAACACCATGCTGGCAGTAGAGAAAAGTCCTTCAGAATAATTGGAAACAGCGCCGTTTATTTGCTCGACAATTTGCGACAAAGAAAAGGTTTGGGAAAATCCGGCAATAGTTGAATTTGAAGATAAAAGCTCGTTATTTTGAAGAGGATTCCAAACCTGAAGCTCACCCAAATATCCAGGCAAAGTGGACAGGAACGCCGCAGATTGATTGATCAATGGTAAAAATAAGAAATAAAACACTCCCACCAATACCACAACTGCCGTAAAATAAATCAAAAGCACAGCAAGAATACGAGGCACCCCTCGGCGCAGAAACCATTGGGTACCAGGCTCTATTGATGAGGCGATAATAATCGCCAAAAGTACCACCAAAACAATGTCACGTAAATAGTAAAAAACTGCAAAAAGCACTGCTATAAGCAAAGTTTTTATGATAGTTCCGGAACTTATTTGAATTATTTTTTCACTTAAACGAGTAGCCATTGCCTATAATATACCACAACTTAAGAAAATTTTTCTTTGAGATATGCTATGAGATCTTTTTCAGAAATTCTTTCTTGTTTGCCTGTATCACGATCACGCACCGTCACCCCTTCCCCTTTTTCAAGAGTATCAAAATCCACAGTAACGCAAAAGGGTGTGCCGATTTCATCTTGCCTTCTGTACCTTTTACCGATGTTTCCATTATCATCAAATTCAACCGCCCCAAATTCTTGTTTTAAAGTTTTATAAACTTCCCTGGCTTTTTCTACTAATTGCGGTTTGTTTTTGAGTAAAGGAAATACTGCCACCTTGATCGGAGCCAGTTTTGGAGAAAATTTCAAATAAGTTCTGGTTTCTCCACCGAGTTCATCTTCGGTATAAGCATCAATCAAAACGGCCAAAATAGTCCTGTCAACACCCAGAGAAGGTTCTATAACATGAGGTACAAATCTTTCTTTGGTTTCTTCTTCAAAATAAAACAGGTCTGTGTTTGACATAGTTGCATGGCTTCTCAAATCAAAATCAGTCCTGTAAGCCAAACCATAAAGCTCCTTCCTGCCAAACGGGTAGTCAAACTCTATATCAATGGTGCGTTTTGAATAATGCGCTCTTTCTCCGTCAGGAACCTCCAGTTCATGCACATGTTTTTTTTCGAGACCGATTACTTCACACCAGTCAAGCATTACTTTCCTCCATTCAGCAAAAGATTTTTGCCACTCGCCCGGCTTAACGAAATATTCAACCTCCATTTGTTCAAATTCTCTGGAACGGAAAACGAAATCTCTTGGCGCAATTTCATTCCTGAAAGCTTTACCGATTTGTCCCAAGCCAAAGGGAATTTTAGGATGCAAACTGTCTAAAACATTTTTAAAGTTCACAAACATGCCCCCCGCTGTCTCAGGTCGCAAATAGGAGATGATGGATTCTTCTCCGGCGCCAATTTGGGTTTTAAACATCAGATTAAATTGCTTTCCGTCTGCAGTTGGATCTGAAAAACCGGAGACGTGGCCACTTGCCACCCAAGCTTTGGGATTCATTATTATGGCCGCGTCCATGGGGTACATATCTTCCCTATCGTAAATAAACATTTTCAGCCACAAATTTTTGACATTATTCTTGAGAAGTACGCCGTATGGCCCATAATCCCAGGTACCAGCCAAGCCGCCATAAATCTCCGAGCCTTGAAAAATAAATCCCCTCCTTTTGCAAAGGGAAATTATCTTTTCCATTTTGTTTTCTTCTTTTTCTGCCATAAGTCTATAATAACTCACCCTATCATATTTATCAAAACCTCATTCCAAAGTGTCAAAGTCGCCCTTTGACATTTAGATGTGTGTTGTAATTTGCTTTTGTAACTTCCGCCCATTCCCCCATTTTAGCATTCCCAAATATGAATTTAACGAATTTTCTTTTTTCTCCTCCGGTATGGTCTTTAAATTTCTAAACATTTTATTTTTTGTAGCGGTTCTCAAAACTCTGTGATTTGGAAAATGCACCCAACCCAAGAAATCAACTCCGGAAGACAGGGTTTTGACAAAAAGTTTGTCTGGATGAAGTTGTAATTTCAGTTCTTCATCAAGAAAATCGGCAATTTTTGGCACCAGTTCCCACAAATAATCTCTATCTTGAAAAAATATTACAAAGTCATCTGCATATCTAATGTAATACTTAACTTTCAATCTATGTTTTATAAACTGATCAAACTTATTTAAATACATATTTATAAAAAGTTGGGAAGTTAAGTTTCCCAATGGTAAACCTTTATCAAAACTTGATATTATCTTTTCCAAAAGCCACATTATATTTTCGTTTTGTATGTATTCATCTAGAATTTTTAAAAGGACACTATGATTAATACTAGCAAAACATTTTCTTATGTCCCCTTTCAAAATCCAGCATTGTTTTGTATTGTTTTTGGAAACTTTTCTGCCAAATTCTTCAAATCTTTTCAGGGCTTTATGAGTACCTTTTAAGGTTCTGCAAGAATACGAATCAAACACAAATAACTGGTCAAAATACGGATAAAGAATTCTATAAACTGCATGATGTAAAAGCCTATCCCTTACACCTGCTTTATGGATATTTCTAGGTTTCGGGTCAGAAATATTGAAAGCTTGATAGCCTCCATGTTGGTATGTTTTATTTTTCAAATCATAATGAAGTTCAAAAATATTGTGGGATAAATTTAGAGCAAACTCAGATACATCTTTTTTGTTTTTCTTGTCTGGCAAAAATTCTTGCCACGCTTCATAAAGATTTTTAACTGATATAATGTCTTCATATTTTATTATTATTTTATTTTTCATATGAATATCAATTCTACCCCCCCCCCGAGGATTACCACAAGTAATCCTCAAAGAAAAAGAAGCCTATTCTCTTTGGCAAAAACTACATAGGGATTTCCCTAGAGTTGAGCGGCTTGGTATCGGTCAAAAAATTGAAAATTTGTTTCTTTCTGTTTTGGAGCTAACTTTCTTTTCTGTATATCTGCCACCGGAACAAAAGATAATCGTTCTTGAAAAAACCGTATCAAAACTTGATGTCTTAAAATTTTTTATCCAGCTGGCTTGGGAGAATAAATTGATTTCAACGGAAAAACATATTGAACTTTCCCAGAAACTGGAAGAAATCGGCAGACAACTCGGCGGCTGGAAAAAAGGTCTAGAAACAAAACTCCCGCCAAAAAGATGACGGGAGAAATATGATAGTTTCGAGAGAAAACCTGGTTACCAGCATTCCACGTATTCGGATTGGACACCTCGTTGGCATTCAGGTTCCAACCATTGTCATTCCAATTCACGTTCACGGCGCGAAGCACGCCACTCTCTTGTACAAAAAGCCGTCTGCGCCACCACCCGCCAAACCATGGCGGATTGAATATTATTTGAGGCCTAAAAGCCCACTAGCTTTATGTACCAATTATTATATTTTTTGAAAGAATATTTTTCACACTCTTATGCAAGGCATACCCGACACAATTCTCACGAAAAACATCTTGGGATTATGACAGAAAAGTCTTGACCGTTCTGTTTCGCATAATCTTATTTCTAGTATAACAAAATATTTTTTAATATAAAAAGTAAGACCCCCATCTACCGAGGCAAATGAGGGTCTGAGGGACAAAGATACAAAGTGTCAATGGAAACTGGATAGAACCTAAGTTTCCAAGGGCTTGCGAGAGAAAACCTGGTTACCAGCATTACACGTATTCGGATTGGACACCTCGATGGCATCCAGGTCCCAACCAGCGTCATCCCAAGGCACGCGCACGGCGCGAAGCACGCCACATCGATCCTTTATATAGAAGATGTTGGCACAGCCGTTGATGAGCAAAGCTCCAGTTTCGCCGTTTTTCTGCTTTTTCATCAAGGAAAACATCTCCGTAAGAGTGGTTTCGGCTTTCGCTTCGCCGCCAAGTTCATCGATGATCGGTGTATCGACAGATGACTTCCGTAATTTCCCATACTGGAGAGTCTGTTTCGCAATCGGCTTCTCAACTTTATCAAGAAACCAATTTTGGAAATTGTCCCAAACATGAGAAATCTTTACCGGAGCGTCGTCGTCAGTGTTGACCACGAACTTGTCGCGAGCGACAAATTTCGAAGTGGTTGCAGAAATAGTGACTTCGCCGATCATTTCAAGGATTGATGGTTTTGGTGATTCCGAGACAATGAGTTCATTGCGGAGAAATCTCAGGGCCATTTCGTGACCACCGAGTTTTTTAACTATAGCGTTCAACTGCCCCGCTGTGAGTCCTGCCGATGCAAATTCACTAGTATTCATACTGTCTCCTTTGTGCTTAATCGCACATTGATTGTCCTCTAACCCGAGGATGGGCCGCGACACGTGTCGCATATATCCATATATCAAAGAGCTTACCTCCATATTATACACCCAAAGACCCTGTTTTGTCAAGCATTTTGGGTAAATATGGCTTAAAATAAGGGTTTATTGCACCACTCTGTCATCTCCAACTTTAAAATCCGGGTCTCCGTAAAAATTGGTGGTAACCGCCGGCACCTTAGATTCTATTTTGAGTCCGGTTATCTTATCAACCCCGGAAAGACTGGCTTCACCCATCAAAATTGGGGCTTGCCCAACTTGGCTAACGCTCGGCAAAAATTCCAGCTGGAAATATATTTCTTTCTTGGAAGAACTGAAACCGGTATTGGGCAAAACCGAACCCACATTCCAAACAATTTCATTGGTTATTGTATTAAATGAAAGAATTTCAGCGGCCGGACTTTTTAGGTTCGTCCATTTTACATAAGAAGGCAAAGTGGCTCGGACTTCCACATTACTCACCTGATTAAATGTGTTGGTTATACTCCAAACTACCGTATAGGTGGTCGGTGTATCAGCCTTGGGCGGTATCGGTCCGGAATTTTCAATGGTGCCAAGAGACCTGGTAGTCTTCGCCGTCAAAAGCAAATCGGTCGCAAGGACAATTTTCCTGGTTTCTGTCGCCGAAACTTGTTCTACTGAACCCGAGTCCAATATCCTTTCCCCTTTGGCGGTTATGGTCATTTCAATATCGGGTTTGGCCCCGCTCGCTATTTTGGAATACAAAAGAGGTTCCAAACGGAAAGATAAATCTTGTTCAGCGCCAGGGTCCATATCCGAAAGTCCGGGTACGGACCTTTTATCCCATAATATAGTGTCGTTGGATGATTGGTAAAATCCGTTGTTGCTCGGAACAATACTGGGCTCGTTCAAAGCGCCACCCCTGAATGAAACTTCAACGGAAGTGTTAAACATTCTTGAGGGTAGATTATTCATAATTTTAAGTTCCGTATTGACCTGACTACCGCCTTGGGTTGAAAAATCTCCATTCTGGCCGCCAATAAAAACCCCCAGCCCTATAAACGGCTTCTTCACCGTAACCGACTCTGTCAATTGAGAGAACGGTACGGCTATCTGCCTTTCATCATTTTCACTCGCCTCACCGGCATTTATTTTGAAAACTCTTTCTTCGTTGTTTTGTCCGATAATGTTTCCTTTTATGGAAATAGTTTTCTTTTCTCCCGGCTCAAGACCTGAAAATTTCCAAATATTATTGTTGAAAGAGGCTCTGGGAGAAGCACTCTCAAAATTAAAACCGAACGGATATTCCACCTTGACCAAAAAATTATTTATTTTATCTTTGGAATTGGAAGCCACTTCTATATTGAAAGATATCTCTTGGCCGGAATTAACTTCTTTGGGGTAAGTCGGGGTTATGATTACCGGAGCTGAGCTGATAGATATTTCATAAATTTTTTCTTTATAAAACAGAGCGCTGGAATTTTGCACTCTGTATTCCAAAGAAATCTGAATCTGTTTTACAGAATCCTTGTCTCCGAAAAATACGGCTTTAATATTTTGATCGAAGCTTTGTCCGGATTTTATGGTTTCCAATGTAAATCTTTCTTGAGTTAATGGCCGTGAAAGGTCAGCGGCAGACCTGGTGCCATCCGGATATTTTACGGATAAAGAAGCGGAGCTTAAATCCACATTGTTATTGTTTATAATATTTACATCAAAAGAAACTTCCTGTCCGCCGCCGACAGAAATCGGTCCGACCACTTTTATATCCACATTTTTTGACGAAACCACATTACCGCCACCCCAAAAAACATAAGCGACTACTCCGCAAGCAACCACAAAAAATAATACGGAAAATATAAAAATCTTTTTTACAAAACTGTGTTTTTTATGCGCCATATTTGAGACTCTTCTGGCCAATTCATCAAAGTTATCCGTTTTCATTTCCGGCCAGTTTTCCTTGGTTTCTCCCGTTTCATCTATATTTACCGGTCCCTCTTCTTTCCCCTTAAATTCGGACCGGCCGGTATCAATAATACTGGGGCCGTTTCTGGAATAAAGTTTTCTTTCAAGTTTATTTAATTTATTTTTTTCACTGTCGCTATACTGCATCTATATATTATATCACGAGTAAATTTATGTTGCTTTGAGAGACTCGTTTATAAGCTGCACCATTTTGGAGCGGCGAGGCGCGATGGTTTCCAGGTCGGCAATTTGTATTTCACAAGATGAGAGCGGGATGGTAAGTTCCGGGTCGTGTCTCATGTATCCCAAAGAATGCAAAATGCGAACAAGAGTCAGACATTCCGCCAATGCGATATCGCTCTCTTGCTTGCCCAGCGAAGCTTCAGCGAAGT
>CAYICK010000023.1:0-6575 GCA_964361905.1 uncultured Candidatus Saccharibacteria bacterium
GTAACAAGGCACGGGTAGCGGAAGCTGCTCGTGGAATATTTCAAGGTGAAAAACTCCAGCACCACTTTTTTCAAAAGTGGTGCTGGATGAACGAGTCGTTATTGTGTGTTCCAATTGGACACATAATGATTTGCCGGATATCTAAAACCGGATGGCCGTACAGAAAGTTGTACAAAAATGTCCCACTTCGTTCTGCTTTGCAGAACTTCGCGGGACGCTGAATTTTGAAAAGCCTTTGGCTAACAAAATTCGCGAACGGAACAAAACAAAGAATATCTTCAGAAAAGCGCTTATTTTAGGCGCTTTTTTGGTGCTTGACTTTTAGATATGGAATATGATATAATGTAGGTAGGTTAAGTACATGAAGTTGGCTATAATAAACCCAGTCAAAAGGAGAGATTATGTTTTACAGAAAATCTTTGTTTCTTTCGATTGCAATCCTGATCATTTCGACTGTTTGCTTTATATTGGTAAACAGCTTCGAAAATCCTAAGGCATCTGAGCATATTTGGACATGGTGGATGTTCAGAATAATTATAACAGGGTCTCTTTTCATTGTCGTGATGTTGCCTGCAACAAGATTTATTGCTCATCATTGCGGTTACGGGCAAGAGAGTATGACTGTGAAAAGTTTCGACAAAAATCAGGTTGTGGACAATTGGCACGGCGAAAAGCCAAAACAAGAATAATTGCCGAGACATTCGGTAAAAAACAAGGGAGCAAGCAATTGCCCCCTTTTGTATTGTTAAAATTAAAAAAACTGTGCGCGTGCCAGGGTTCGAACCTGGGACCCCACGAGTATCAGTCGAGTGCTCTACCAACTGAGCTACACGCGCGTAGTAAAAATGTATCAGAAAATCAACGATTATTCAATTCCTCTTCAATCCTCAAAAGTTCGGTGTATTTGGCGACGCGCTCTCCGCGGCTCATTGAACCAGCTTTGATATATCGGCTGGCTACGCCCACAGCAAGATGAGCGACTGAAGTATCTTCAGTTTCGCCGGAACGGTGAGAAATAATGGTTTTAAATTCTCCCTCTTTGGCTTTCTTGATAACACTAAGAGTTTCGCTCAGCGTACCAACTTGATTTAGTTTAATTAAAATACTATTGGCCGCTTTTCTCGCTATGCCTTCTTCCAGTCTTTTTGTATTAGTAACAAACAAATCGTCCCCGACTATCATTATTTTTTCGCCAAATTTTTGCGTGAAGACCGTGTAGGCTTCCCAATCATCCTCAGCAAACGGATCTTCTATTGATATTATCGGATAATTATTTATAAGGTCTTCATAATAATCGGAAAGCTCGGCGCTGGTCATTTCTTTATTTTCCGATTTCAAAAAATATTTACTATCTTTATAAAATTCTGAAGCAGCGATATCAAGAGCAATGCCAAAATCAACTCCCGGCTTAAAACCGGCCTTTTCAATTGCTTGCATTATAAAATCCAAAGCGTCGCGATGAGAAGAAACTTTTGGAGCAAAACCACCTTCGTCTCCGACGGCAATACCCAAATTATTTTCTTTCAAAATATTCTTCAAATGCATGAAAACTTCATCGCAATTTTCAACCATTTTTTTGAAGATGATTTTTTGAAGCGGCACAATCATAAATTCTTGGATATCCAAGCCATTATCGGAATGAACTCCTCCATTTATTATATTAACCATTGGCGCCGGCAAAGAAGGGGAAATGCCCCAAAAAAGAGAAGCTATATATTTGTAGAGAGGAACATTTTTTCTGTTGGCCTCAGCTTTAGCAAAAGACATGGAAAGCCCAAGGATGGTATTGGCGCCCAAATTTGATTTATTTTCCGTGCCGTCCTTTTCTATAAGAAAATTGTCCAAAGAATGCTGGTCAAAATCTTTGTTCAACAAATCTGCGGCAATTTCCTGTTTTATTCTTTCGGCTAGTTTGCTCTCTCCTTTGCCTTCAAAATGCTCGGGGTTTTCATCTCTCTTTTCCAGCGCTTCATATTTGCCGGTAGAGGCTCCGCTTGGCACACTGAACCTGCCCATAAATTTTTCATCAATGGTAGTATCAACCTCCAATGTGGGATTGCCTCTCGAATCCAATATTTCCCGCGCTTCGATTTTGGTTATTTTGGACATTAATATAATTATAGCTCACTTGTACTTTTGCACAAATATGAGATACTGTCACCAAGTAATATAAATCATGAGAATTTTGCTCATAAACCCTCCTCTAACAGGCACTGCAAGCAATTTAACAGTACTCGGTTTGCCTTTAGGAATTTTGTATATAGCGGCAGTTCTTGAAAAAAAAGGAAAAGTTGTTGAGGTATTTGATTCTATAACCTGCGAACCAAAACTAGAGACAAAGAGAATTGACAATGAAAAAATACATATAGGTGCATCATGGAAAAGATTAGAAGACGAAATTAGAAATAAAAAGCCAGATATTGTAGGGATTTCAAACCAGTTTAGTTCGCAGGTTGACAACGCGATTAGAGCGGCAGAAATCACTAAAAAAATTGACGCAAGGATAATAACAGTTGTGGGGGGTCCACATGCATCTTGCATGCCCCAAGATTTTTTGAAGAAAGAGAGTATAGATTTTGTTGTGAGGGGGGAAGGGGAGTATCCTTTTGCTGAACTTGTTAATGCCATTGAAAAAAACAAGTCATTTGAGAAAATAAACAACATTGCTTTCAAGAAAGAAGGTAAGAATATAATAAACCCTATCAGCCAAATTGATAATCTTGATGAGTTGCCATTTCCTACCTATCATCTTTTAAGCATGGAAAATTATTTTGGGATAATAAAAGAAGGGCTTGGGAGAGTGACTCTCGCGACTAAGCATACAAGGCAGATTTCCCTGATTACTTCAAGAGGATGCCCCTATAACTGCATTTTCTGTTCAATACACCAACATATGGGCAGGAAATGGCGCGCTAATTCTGCCGAATATGTTGTGAGGCACATCAAATATGTTGTTGATAATTATGCTGTTAATCATATAAGTTTTGAGGATGATAATCTTATTGTTGACAAAGAGAGATTTGAAAAAATATTAGATGGAATAAGAAAAAATAATATCAACATAACTTGGGATACACCAAATGGGATAAGGGCTGACAGAGCTGATTTTGAATTACTAAAAAGAATGAAGAGAAGTGGCTGTAGTTCAATTAAAATAGGTGTGGAATCGGGTGACCAGCATATTCTCAACAGCATTGTAGGAAAAAATCTCGAGCTCAAGAAAGTGGTAGAAACAGCATCTGCCTGCAAACAGCTGAATATTCCAGTTACAGCTTTTTTCATAATAGGATTCCCAGGAGAAAGCAAGAAAAGCATAAAAAGGACACTCGACTTTGCATACACGCTAAAGAAAAAGTACTATGCCGACTCTGTCATTACTATCGCAATACCTCTTATTGGAACAAAAATGTATGATATAAGCAAGGAAAAAAACTATCTAGTTGGGGGGCGTAATCCTTCTGAGTTTGGGGGTAAGGATGGTTTGGTAATAGAAACTGAAAATTTTAACCTTGACTATTTAAAAAGAGAGAGAAATAGGTTTTATAAGAGAGTCATATTATTGCAGATACTGCAAACAATAAAAAAGCCTTCAACACTTTTAAGATATAGATGGCTTTTAAGAAACCCAAAAAACTTTATGAACATTTTGAGTTACTTAACAAAAACAAAATGATTGCAGCCGTCGGTTTGTTTGAACATTATTCATTATCCACTTTTTCACGGTCGTGAATTTTTGGTTAATATATAATGAAATCAATGAAAAAAGAAACAAAAGAAAAAGTTGTTTCTATTGGAACAAATATATTAATTACAATAGGAGTATTGGGTTTCGTTGCAATAGCTATCGCTGCTGGAAATGCTATCCAATTATTGAAATACACGCCTTTGGGTGGAAAAACAAAATATAAAAAATACGAAATAAATAGAAATATAAAAAGACTATTGGAAAGAGGTTTGCTTCAAATAATAGAAGATAAACACAATAAATATATCGAAGTAACAGCAAGGGGCAGAAAAATTATTCTTAAATACGAATTGGAAGGTCTTGCCAAAGACAAACCAAAGAAATGGGACAAAAAATATAGAGTCGTTATTTTTGATATATCAGAACAAAGAAGAAAAACCAGAGACAACCTTAGAAACATATTGCGGTCATTTGGTTTTATTCAACTACAGGGCAGTGTTTGGGTATACCCATATCATTGTCAAGAAATTATTGAGTTATTGAAAAAATATCTCAAACTAAATCAAGAAGTGATTTATATGACTGTGGATTCAATTGAAAATGACGAGTGGCTTTTGGAAAAATTTAAATTAAAGTGATTGTTAGTATTAACCACTTTTTCACGACCGCGAAATTTTGGTTAATGGGTGATAATTAAGATAATTTTGTAAAGAAACAAAAACTTGCAATTTTTGAGTAAAAGTGGTTGAATGCTGGCAGAAGTTCAATCAAATTCCAGACCCGGACGGGTCAAAGAACGGAGATTCAGGAATATGGATTACAAAAAATTGAATCAAAAATCTTTAGATTGTCTTTTAAGAGATTTTCCGTGGCTGTGGGCGATTAGAAACCGTTGGTGTCCAGACACAGTTTATATTAAAGTCCAGTGTGCTAAATTGAAATCAACGGATGTAGAGTTTTTTTGTAACAGACAGTTCCATAATAATGGATTTTGTGAGGCTTGGGTTCACTGCCTTTCAAAACCAAAACATGATGTCGAGTGGGTGGAGAGTATAAAAACTATAGAATCAATGGGCTTGGTTCGCGTGCTTCAGGGACGTATAAATTACTCGGTTACTAGGCATATAGTTTTTGTAGTCAAAGAAAGGAGTGAGGTTAGTTGGATTACTATATATCGTCCACCTAAACCTGATAAAGATTTTCTGAATTTTTTTACAAAACTCAGAGAGTTATAATCATAAACAATTTTTTGTGTCAAAAAGAGCGGCAATTGCGCCGCTCTTAGTTTTTATATTTTAAATAAGAAGACTTAAGATTGCTTCTTTTCTTCTTCGGCAATGGCGAGGATCATGGGGATGATAGAGTCGGGGTTGAGAGAGATAGCTTCTATGTTATTACTGACGAGAAAGCGAGTGAAATCGGGGTAATCGGAAGGAGCTTGGCCGCAGAAACCGATGTATTTGCCACGCTCTCGGCATTTTTTTATAGCCATTGCGACAAGAGTTTTAACAGCAGGGTCATTTTCGTTTGAAATGTGAGCGACAACTCCAGAATCTCTATCAAGTCCCAAAGTAAGCTGAGCCAAATCGTTTGAACCGATGGAGAAACCGTCAAAGATATCCAAAAATTCATCAGCCCGGAGAACATTGGCCGGAATTTCACACATAACATAAACTTTGAATCCGTCTTTGCCTTTTTCTAGACCTTCTTCTTTCATAATATCCAAAACTTTTTGGCCTTCTTCGGGAGTACGGCAGAAGGGGATTAAGGCTACGACATTTTTGAGGCCAAATTGTTCTCTGACTTTTTTGAAGGCTCGGCATTCAAGCTTAAAAGCCTCTTTGAATTTATCATCGTAATAACGCGAAGCCCCGCGCCAGCCAATCATCGGATTTTCTTCTTTGGGTTCAAAATCGTCACCGCCAAGAAGTGTGGAATACTCATTGGTTTTAAAATCGGAGAACCTGACCACGACATCATTGGGATAAAAAGCGGCGCAAATTTGACCGATGCCTTCAGCCAGTTTATCTACATAATAAGAAACCTTGTCATCATAACCGGCTGTTATTTTTTCTATTTTATTTTTTAGTTTTGAATCTAGGCTGCTAAAATTCAAAAGAGCATTTGGGTGGACTTTGATATTGGAGACAATGATAAATTCCTCGCGGGCCAGACCGACGCCTTTGTTTGGAATAAATGAATACATAAAAGCAGACTCCGGCGAGCCGATGTTCATACAGACTTTGGTTTTTGTTTCTGGAATATTAGAAACGTCGTGTGCTTCTTCCGTCCATTCCAATTTGCCTTCAAAAACATTGCCTGCCGTACCACTTGAAGTATCTACTGTCACCACTTGGCCAGTTTTGAGTTTAGAAAGAGCATCGCCCGTGCCAACCACTGCAGGAATGCCGAGCTCGCGACTGACGATCGCGGCGTGGCTGGTGCGGCCACCCTTCTCGGTGATGATGGCCGAAGCAATTTTCATAATCGGCTCCCAATCGGGGTCGGTGATTTCAGTCACCAAAATTTCGCCCTTTTCAAATTCATCCAATTTTTTTACATCGGTAATAATGCGAACTTTGCCGGAAGCGATTTTGGTGCCGACGGCAATACCGACAGTTAGAGGTTTTTCATTTGGGGTCTGGAGTT
The DNA here is from genome assembly GCA_964361905.1 of uncultured Candidatus Saccharibacteria bacterium. GTDB lineage: Bacteria > Patescibacteriota > Minisyncoccia > Phycocordibacterales > WO2-35-19 > WO2-35-19. The sequence goes on from CAYICK010000023.1 coordinate 6,335, forward strand.
TATATTCGGTGATAGTGTTGTGCTTTTTTTCTGATTGGACGGTTTCCGGTCTGGCTTGAACAATGAAAAGTTCGTTTGTGATGCCGTCTTTGGCCCATTCCATATCCATAGGCGTTGGTTTGCCGGCTCTTTCCGTATAATGCCTTTCAATCTCCAAAGCCCAACGGGACAAAGTTAAAATTTCTTCATCATTCAATACGAAAATATTCCTGTCTTTTTGGCTCACATCCACTTCTTTGGT
>CAYICK010000023.1:6675-10250 GCA_964361905.1 uncultured Candidatus Saccharibacteria bacterium
GTTTTGTTTGGAAACACCATAGATCATTTTATTTTCTTTGGAACCGATAGTTTTTTTGATGATAGCAGGGAAGCCTTGATTTAAAGTGGTTTTAAAAATCAAATAAGCATCAGGTGTCACTTTGCCTTGCACCACCATTTCACCTAAACCCCAAGAAGCGTCAATCTCAACCACATCTCTAAAGCCTGATTCGGTATCAATAGTAAACATAACTCCGGAGGCGCCTTTGTCTGAACGCACCATTTTTTGGACACCTACGGAAAGTGCTACATCAAAATGATTAAACCCTTTGTCTACACGATAAGAAATGGCGCGGTCGTTCCAAAGAGAAGCCATGGCCATCTTCACTGCTTCAAAAACTTTTTTATCACCGACAATATTGAGATATGTTTCGTGCTCACCGGCAAAACTTGCTCCCGGCAAGTCTTCGGCAGTGGCGGAAGAACGCACGGCTGTGTCCGTCGCTTCATCACCATAAGCACTGGAAAGATTGTTGTAAGCTTCGGTAATTTCTCTTTGTATTTCTTCCGGAATGTCCGCTTTTATTATCGCCTCTCTCACAGCTTTGCCTGATTTTTGTAAATCTTTAATATCATGAGTATCTAAACCTTCAAGTTCTCCTTTAATAAAATCAATAAGGCCAGCTTTCTCTATGAAATAGCGGTAGGCGTAGGCCGTCACCACGAAACCGTTTGGCACTCTGATGCCCTTGCCGGTGAGAGTCCTGTACATTTCGCCGAGCGAGGCGTTTTTGCCGCCGACCATAGCGACATCATCATTGTTGACCTGGTCAAACCAAAGAATAAATTTTTTATCTTTCATTTATATAACATTATATACAAGTCTGAGACATTACTCCCGAGCTTTCCTGTGTATATCGCGCCATCTTTAATTTCTTTGAAAAAATTGTAGCTGTCGCCATGCATCAAAAATTCTTCCGGAGAAATTCCGGCCTGTTTCGATTTTTCAAAAAGTTCCAAATCAACCAAAGCGCCGGCATGGTCATTGTTGTCCCAACCATCAGAAGTGGCACAAACCAAAACCGAATCCAGTTTAATATACGGCAGAGCAGAAAGAGCCATTTCTTGATTGCGTCCGCCGACTCCATGATTCTGAGGAATTATTACCGTGGTCTCGCCGCCAAATAAAATACAAGTTTTATTTTTGGGTTCTCGGAGCGCCAACTCTTTACCCATTTCGCCGGCATTTCCGGAAAATCTATCGGTTTCGGTAGTAACAAAAAAACCGAGCTCCTCGGCTTTGCTTTCCATTGCTTCCAGCGCGTCAGTGTTACTGACAATCATTATATTTTTTATTCTGTCTTCCGATTCGGTTAAAATAGTCGGGCCGGAAGCAATGACGGAAATATTATTTCCAGGAACATCCGAAAAAATTAAAGAAACCATACGAGCAGGAGAACAAGTTTCCGCAAATTTTCCCCCTTTGACTTGCGACATTTGTTTCCTCACGGCATTGAGTTCATAAATATCGGCGCCTTTGGCTGTAAATTCTTTGGTTTTTTCGATGATTGTATTTAAATCAAAACCGTCAACCGGTAATTCAAATAAGGAAGAGCCGCCGCCGGAAATTAAAGTGATGACCAAATCTTTTTCGGTCAGATCTTTTACCATTTCTAAAATTTTTTTGGTCGCTGACACGTTTTGTTCTGAGGGTAGAGGATGGGTGCCTTCAAAATATCTGATTTTCTTCAAATCTTTCGATTCATCGGTAGGTTTGACATCAATCACGGCTCCTTCCATTAAGTAATCTCCCAAAATTTCTTCAATCACTTTGGCGCCATCGAGAGCGCATTTGCCGATCCCGACAAAAATTACTCTGTTGAAAGATTTTAAATCCAATTCATTTCCGCCTTCTATATTTAAAACACCACTAGTAATTGAAATTTTTTTTCTCAAAACCTTTTCTGTATTTATGGCCTCCAATCCTGCTTCCAAAATTTCCAGCGCCTGCGTTCGCAATTCATTGGTCGCCAATTCTTCTTTGTTTGAAATAATTCCCATGATTCCATTTTAACACCTAACTCCCTAAATCCCTCTTAATTTAAGAGGGAATTTGTGGATAAACTTTTTATTAAAAAAGCCGCTTCGTGGTTAGAAGCAGCTTTTTACAATTTGTTTTGCATTGGTAATTACATTTCTGCTTTGGACGGTGGGCACTGAAACTCCAATACCTTATTTAAAGTCTGATCTATGGCATCCGCTTGGTCTTTCTCAGTAAAAGATTTGGGTAGTTTGCCTACCGTATAAAGAGACACGGAACGAGAGTTTGAAGTGTAAACACCAATTTCCAAAACCCTTCTCAATTTTCCGGTTGTTTTGTTAACCAAGGGGTTAACGGAAACAAACATATTGCAACCAATGGCAGTAGCACCACTGTCAACTTTTTCTTGAAGTTTGGTAACAATCTTTGTCGCTAAATCGTCAAGTTCTTGGTCGGTTGCAATACCGCTGTTGACCTTAGCGTTGACTGCAAAATCACCCTTTTTGATAACAGTAAGTTTGTCAGCCGGTTCCTTTGGTTCGGAACTTTGAGGCTGTTCCTGGGCAAATGTAAAAGAACATGCAAAAAACGCGAAAAGAACAATCAGACTAGTCTTCATAACTTAATCCTCCTTGGCCATCACAATACTAGCCTTATTAAAAAAAGACAAGGGTTTACAAATTTAATTAGGTTTTAAAATTGTGCGGCGGCTGGTACGACGTTGGAATCATGTTGAGAGATGATGTGGAGTAGATTATAATTTTAATTACATGGATTATTTAATAAGTCGCTTTGCCCCTTTTTCACTCGGTACAAATATAGCCATTGATAATTTTAAAAAATTTCAAATAAGACGTTTCAGACACATACCAAATTCTGAAAGTCTACTTGTGTGTCTGCCGGGTTGGGGAGAAAAACTTGGTAAGTGGAAAAATATTGAAAAATTTGCGGTTAGTAAAAAATTGTCTTTCGTGGTTTATGAGTTTCCTCGCGGTATATTTTCGGACCAAAAAGATACAACCATTGATCTGTTTGAAAATATAAACTCGATAGTAAGGAAAGATATAAATGAACTCAGGAGTAAATATAGTTTTAATAAGTGCGTTCTTGTGTGTATAAGTCTAGCCTCATCTTATGGTTCTCTTGTTTATAAGGATAATCCTGACATCAATGAAATAGTTCTTGTTGCTCCTGGCGAGAATCTCGCTAAAGATATGTGGTACGGCTGTAGAACTCAACATTTTCGCAAATCCTACGAGAAACAAAATATTAACGAAATACAACTAATAAAAGACTGGCATAACTTAGCTCCTGAAAATAATTTTCCCACTTTGGGAACCAGTATAAGTATGTTGTTTGGAAAATATGATAAAGTTTTGCCTTACAAATTTGGTTGTCAATTAGCAGATATTTATAAGCAAAATAATTTGAACGTAGCCAAAAAAACTTTGTCTCTTGGTCACTACTTTTTAATCTCGATATTTTTACTTTTTCCTAAGTATTTCTTAAGATTAAACTAATTTTGATGTGTACCCCTTTTAGTAGACATTTTAGAATCCTCTAACCTCTCCTTG
>CAYICK010000024.1:0-9072 GCA_964361905.1 uncultured Candidatus Saccharibacteria bacterium
CAAGGAGAGGTTAGAGGATTCTAAAATGTCTACTAAAAGGGGTACACATCAAAATATTAGTGTTGTGAATTGACCGATATAAAAAAGTAACGTATTCTTATTGTTAGTGAAGTGTAAACTTTTGACTTTCGTAAAAAATGAAAGGAAATAGCTATGTTAACAACCTCCATAGTTTTGATGAAACCTCGTCGTTTCTTCAGTGTGAAGAAGTTTTTTGAGGGTTTTCTTCGGAGACCCATTGGACTTATTGTTGGCCGGCTTGCGCTGGCTTATAACAACTTTTGCGGGGAATGAAATGATACATCGCTGCAAAAAATAAAGGGTGTCAGATAATGACGCCCTTTTAAAATACAAATTTAAAGACTGAAACTACTAAAATAATAAAAATTATTTGCAGGGAAATTCCTAAAAAAAATTGGCCATCCATTTTTATTTTGGAGTGAATCCAAAGATGAAATCGCAATAAACTCGTAAAAGGCTCGTGTCTGAATTTCATTTGGACGAACGCTAAGAAATCAGGCATTACTCCGCCCGTGGCTCCGCACAAAAGGGCGATGATAGAAATTTTTCCGTAAAAAAGAAAAATTATATAAACCAAAATTAATCCGATCAAACCGTCAACGCCGACCATCAGCAAATCCTGCAAAAATTTTTTATTTAAATTCATGTCAATATCCAAAGTAGAACCGTCACTATTTTTCTTTGTGCTCTTTAAAAGATAAGATAAGTCCCAGTGGGGAATAGCGTCCAGCAAAAAATGGCTCGCGAAACCCGCGGCAAAACCCAAAACCGGGTGGCTCGGCATACTGCTGGCGATAGCCGCCCCGGTTATTGCATGAGTAGTGAGTGTCATATTTTATGATATAATAGCAGTATGATTATTTCATATCAAGGCGCGCAATCTTTCAAAGTGCAGTTTGGCGATACGGTTTTGGCATTTGACCCGGTGTCCAAAAAGTCCGAATTTAAAGCCAACAATTTCGGCGCGGACATCGCTCTGATTTCCACCAATCATCCGGACATGAATGGAGTGGACCAAGTCAGCAGAGGAGACAAGCAGGCTTTCATCATAAACGGCGCCGGCGAATATGAAATCCAAGGAGTTTTCATCAAAGGTTTGCCGAGTTCATCGGGTTATGATGGAGAGAAACGCATCAATACTATTTATACCGTCAATTTTGAAAATATGAACCTGTGTTTTTTGGGTGCTTTGGGAGACGCAGAAATTCCGAAAGAAACCAAAGAGGGCATTGATGGTGTGGATATACTTTTCGTGCCCATTGGTGGCAACGGGATTTTGAATGCTTCGGATGCCTACAAGTTTGCGGTATCTTTGGAACCTTCTATAATTATTCCTATGAACTTTGATGAAAAGTCCATCAAAGCTTTTCTTAAAGAAGGTGGCGATGAAGGAGTGAGGCCGATTGAAAAACTGACCATCAAGAAAAAAGATTTGGAGGGTAAAGAGGGAGAAGTAATTATCCTTGAAGCGCAACAGTAACATGAATATACTTAAAAAATATTATTCAATAATGGAAAGAGAAGAGGGGCACAGAAATAAATGGGCTCTCGGTCTCACCGTCGTCTTTTCAGTTTTCATTTTTACGGGTTTTGCATTTTACCGGGGATTTATAAGTTTCGGAAACAAATCTATTATGCCTGCCGGACAAGTGGCCAGTGTCGTCTCGGCCAAATCCGTCCCTTCACCAATTGAAACTTCCAAACAGACTTTCATGGCCGCTTTCGGTGAAATAAACACGCAATTCCAACAATTCAAAGATTCCATGGCATCCGTTCTGGTGCCCTTTATTTCCGGTATTGATGTTTACGAAAGAAATACGAAGTAACGAATAGATTAACGAATTGCTACGAATAAAAACAAAAAATCCCCAACTAGAAAAGCTCTAGCGGGGAAGATTGCTCATTGTCTAAAATAAAATGAGCAGATTATATCTATTAAAGAAAAGAATGTAAGCGACCTCGTTTGCTCTCATCTTGTTCATATTTTCTCCTTTGAAGTTAAAGAACTTTAAAAACTTAACTACTAGCAGTATATCATAGTACAATACTTCTGTCAAGCAGAAAAGGTGTTTTTGGAGAGGGAATAGGGGAAATATCTTGGGAAATAAGGGGATTTTGAATGACGCCCCTCACCTTGGCAAGGTGAGAGGCAGCTTTCTGCAAGGAAAGCGGGGTGGGGTCGGATTGGGAATTTGAAGATGCCCTTTTGGGGCAAGATCCTCAAAGGGCATCTTCTGGGGAAAGAAAATGTTTGTAATCCCTTTCAATTTTTGCTATAATTAGGTTTATAAATGGCTAAAAAGGAAGAAAAAAATCAGCCGAAAATGCCCGAAAATGCAGGCGCCCATGTAGGCGTTATTTCGCGTTCTATAGTGAGCGAAATGAAGAAGTCCTTCATTGACTATGCCATGTCGGTTATTACCGACAGAGCCCTTCCTGACGTGCGTGACGGCCTCAAACCGGTGCATCGCCGCATTCTTTATGCTATGCACACTATAGGCCTCACAGCCTCAGCCAAGACCAGGAAATCAGCGACAGTGGTCGGAGAGGTTTTGGGCAATTACCACCCGCACGGCGACAGTGCTGTTTATGAAGCCATGGTTAAAATGTCTCAAGATTTTGCTATCCGCTACCCACTAGTTATCGGTCAAGGAAACTTTGGCTCGGTTGATGGAGACTCTGCCGCTGCCATGCGTTACACCGAAGCCAAGATGAGCAGGGTAGCCTCCGAACTTTTGCGTGATATCAATAAGGAGACGGTTGACTGGGTCCCAAACTATGATGCGACCAAAAAAGAACCTTCGGTTTTGCCGGCAGCTGCGCCCCAACTTTTGCTCAATGGAACGTTAGGTATCGCTGTCGGTATGGCGACAAATATTCCACCACACAATCTACGCGAAGTGATTGATGCCACCGCTTTTCTTATTGACAACCGAGAAGCGACTACCGAAGATTTGATGCAATTTGTACAAGGACCGGATTTTCCGCTGGGGGGCGTTATTTTCAATAGCAAGGATATTCATCATGCTTATGCGACCGGCCGAGGCGGCATCGTTTGCCGTGGGGTGGCCGAAATCGTAGAAGATAAAAATACTTCTCAAATTATCATTACTTCTATTCCTTATCGCGTGAACAAAGCTGACCTGATAATGAAAGTGGCCGATTTGGTGCGAGAAAAAAAGATTGAAGGCATCAAAGGTATTCGCGATGAATCTACCAAAGACATCCGTGTGGTGATTGATTTAAAAAACGGCAGTTATCCCCAGAAGGTGCTGAACTTTTTATACAAACATACCCAATTGGAAGACACTTTTCATTTGAACTTGGTGGCGCTCGTTAACGGTGTGCCTCAGACAGTTTCGCTCAAAAGCATTTTGGAGGAATTTATCAAACACAGGCAAATTATTGTCAGAAGAAGAGCCGAATTTGATTTGAAAGAAGCCGAGGCTCGCGAGCATATTTTGATCGGCCTCAAAAAAGCCCTTGACCATATCGATGAAATCATAAAACTCATCAAAAAATCCAAAGATGTGGATGAAGCCAGGGCCAATTTGATGAAAACATTCAGATTTTCCGAATTGCAAGCCAACGCTATTTTGGAAATGCGTCTGCAAAAACTGGCCGGTCTAGAAAGGCAGAAAATTGAAAATGAGCTCGCCGAGGTCCAAAAACTTATCGCCGAACTCCAAAGTATTTTGGCAAGCCAGAAAAAAATTCTTTCTATAATTAAAAAAGAACTTTCCGATATTTCAGAGAAATATGGGGATGACCGCAGGACTCGTGTCATCAAAGGCGGAGTCAAAGTTTTATCTATGGAAGATTTGGTGGTGGATGAAGAAAATACTCTCATTTTGACTTCCGGTGGTTATGTGAAGCGCACTTCACCGGACGAATACAGGAAGCAAAAACGTGGCGGCGTGGGTGTGGTGGATTTGGATACCAAAGAGGAAGACTTTGTCACCAACTTTTTGACTGCGAGCACTCATTCCGACCTGTTATTCTTTACCGACCGCGGCAAAGTTTATCAAATAAAAATGTATGAATTGCCGGAGGGCAAACGTGCCACTCGCGGCAAGTCCATTATGAATTTCATTTCTCTCTCGGAAGGCGAGCGGGTGACTTCCATTTTGCCTATTTCCAAAGAATCGGCTAACAGCAAAGATTTTTCGCTTTTGATGGTAACCGAAAATGGTACCGGCAAAAAAGTTGCGGCGCAAAGCTTCACGGATGTCCGGGCCAGTGGCATTATCGCTGTGAGACTCAATGAAGGTGATAAACTCATTTCTGTCTCCGGAGTAAACAAAGGCGATTCCTGTGTGGTTGTAACTACCAAAGGCCAATCTATCAGATTCAAAGAAGGTGATGTGCGTGAAATGGGACGAACTGCCGGAGGTGTCAGAGTTATAAAACTCAGGAAAGGAGACAGGGTAGTAGGAGCTCATCCAATACCAAAAGAAAATGAAAAAGACGCAGCTTTGCTTACTATGAGTGCCAATGGTTACGGTAAAAAAACAGCAATCAAAGAATATAAAATCCAAAACAGAAGCGGTTCCGGTATTAAAACTAGCAATGTCACCGCTAAAACCGGCGAAATCATCGCTTCCAGCGTGATAACAGGGGCGGAAGAAGAAGCTGTAGCAATGTCAAAAAAGAGCCAAGTCATCCGCCTCGGTCTCGCTGAAATTCCATCTCTCGGTCGTTCTACTCAAGGAGTCCGTATCATGAAGCTCCGTGACGGCGACTCCATCGCCTCATTCATCTGTCTATAATCCGGTAAATTTAAGTGTCAAGGGTTCCCCTTGACACATCATTTTCAACTGACTTCCTGCAAGTTTCTTTCACAAACATTTCTTTAGTGGTGAATATTTGTGGGATTAGATTCTTGGATACTATAAGCAAATTTCTTTCTTCCAAAAAATCCTTATAACTACTCCATTCGTAATCTTTTGGATTTCTAGTAATCTTTGCTTCTACTGGATTCATGTGTATATAAGAACTGTTCCATATAAGCTGAGGATTTGATTTTACGAGCACTGATTTAAAACAGTCTTGAAATACATTTCCAACTCTCTCATATTTTTTATTAAAATACATTGAATAACTCGTACACAATTTCAAGATAAGGTTTGACACCGGAATTTCTGTTATTTGCTCAACTAATAAATGAAAATGATTAGGCATTAAGCAAAATGAATGAAGCCTAAAAAGGTTTGCCTTAGAATTTATTCTTATTCTAGAACGGGGAAATTGCAATAATGGTTCCTCAGCTAATTCTTTTGCACTAAAACCAAGAGACAACCCCAATCTAAAAAGAAAAGCTCTGTAATCTTGCTCATCAGAGAATATTTTTTCTTTATTATTACCCCTGTTGTATATGTGATAGATTTCCCCAGCAGCAAATTCTTTGTAGTCTCTATTTATCATACTAATATTATATCACAATAAAAAAGCCAAGGGGAACCCTTGACAGTTGGCGTCCACTTCTGGGGATGCAGAGACTTTTTGCTTTCGGTATAATAAGAGTATGACGAAATTCCAAATAATTTTGATGGGAGTGTTTGGGGTCTTTATTGTGGTCGGAGTCATAATTTTTTCCGCTTACAAAGGCGGTTCCAAACCCGCAGCGACTGTAGTTATATGGGGCACTATACCTCAGGCCACTTGGAACAACATTATCCAAAAAACTCCTCTGTATCAAAGCAAAGAATTTACCATTAACTATGTCCAAAAAAGCGAAGAAAATTTTGACGCTGATTTTATCGAAAGCTTGGCTTCTGGCACCGGGCCGGATATTTTTATGCTGACATCCGATAAAATAATGAAACACCGCAATAAAATATTTGCCATACCTTACAATGTTTTTTCTCAGAGGCAGTTTAAAGATTCTTTTATAGAAGGAACCGAGATTTATATGGTGCCCGAAGGCACGCTTGCGCTGCCGATATCAGCCGACCCTTTGGTGATGTATTGGAACCGGTCAATATTTACCGAGGTCAATATCACCCAGCCGCCGAAATATTGGGATGAATTTTATAATTTGGCCAATGCCATAACCAAAAAAGACGGCGCTTTGAATATTTCCAGAAGCGTGACGGCCTTGGGAGAGTTTAGCAATGTTTCCCACGCCAAAGAAATAATTGTGAATCTGGCTATGCAAGCCGGTACGCCGGTGACCATTTGGAGTAACGGCAGTGTCCAGAGTGTTTTTGCCGGTAATTTTAATAAAGCTATTATTCCGGCTGAAGCCGCCGTCAATTTTTATACCGAATTCAGCAATCCTTCCAAATCAGCTTATTCCTGGAACCGCTCTTTGCCGGATTCGATAAATTACTTTTTGGGCGGTGATTTGGCTTTGTATTTCGGTTTTGGCAGTGAAATCGGCAATCTGCAATTGAAAAATCCAAATCTGAATTTTGATGTGGCTCCGGTGCCGACCGAGCGTGAAGGCGGCGTCAATGTTTCTTTTGCAAACTTCAACGCTCTGGCTATCACCAAATCATCAAAAAATGCGAGCGCCGCGTTCTCGGTTATCTCAGTTCTCTCCGGCCAGACTGCCGCTGCAGCTTTTAGTGAAGCTTTGAAACTGCCTCCGGCTAGGCGCGACTTGTTAAGTCAAAGGCCGACTGATGCCTACCAAAGCGTTTTTTATAACAGCGCCATGAGAAGCAAAGCCTGGCTTGACCCGTCACCGTCGGAAACCGATACGGTGTTCGGGGATATGATAGGTTCAATCACGAGCGGTAGAGCCAGGACCTCGGAAGCGATATCCAAAACCAACCAAGAAATTTCAAGTTTGCTAACAAAATGAATAAAAAAATAACAAAATTTCTTCCTATTTTATTTTTGCTCCTAATTTTTATTCCTGTTTTGGTAAAAGCACAGATAATACCTGATTGCAGTCCAAATTGTGGCTATGACGATTTTATTCAGCTCATTAGTAATGTCATAGGTTGGATTATAAAGGTTTCGGTGCCGGTAGCGGCTATAGTTTTTGCTTGGATAGGGTTTAAATATATGACTACCGGCATTTCCGACCAAAAAGCCGAAGCCAAAAAGATGCTCGGCAAAGTTTTTTGGGGTTTTGTTTTCATATTAGCGGCGTACCTCATCGTTGATACAATATTAAAAGCCTTAACATAAATATTTATTTTATGTCCAATCTTATATCCAATAAATCTGCAAAAAGTATTTTAAGTTTTTGCTTATCGGGAGCGCTGGTACTGTTTTTTATTATTCCAGTTTTCGTTCATGCTGATCCTATAGTAATTCAAATTCCCAACCCGCTCAGAAACACGACCGGCACTATTCCGGATTTGATAATAGCCATCATAGACAATATTGTGTTGCCTATAGGCGGGGTAGTAGCGGTGCTTATGGTGATGTGGGCGGGGTTCCTTTTTGTCACCGCTAGAGGCAATGAAAAAAAGATAACTGACGCGAAACAAGCCATACTTTATGCTTGTATCGGTGCTGCCATACTTTTGGGCGCCAAGGTTATTGCATCGGCTATACAGGCTACTATAAACCAACTATAATAAAAGCAATAAAATGGATCTGACAGGCATAATAGGATTGTTTATAAAAATAGGTCTCAGAGTCATTCCACTTTTGGGGGCGATAGCTTTCTTGGTTTTCGTCTGGGGGGTCGCAAGGTACATAAAATCGGCCGGCAGCGAGAAAGAAATCAAAGACAGTAAAAATATTTTGATTTGGGGGCTTATTGGTTTGTTTGTTTTGGTGTCTATATGGGGGATAATAGCCTTCTTACGAAACGAGTTCAATTTTGGCGGAGGGGAATTCGGCATACCGCAAATAAATATTTAAATTAATATTAAATTTATGGGGATCATAGAATTAATAGATGGGGTGTCTGGGATAATAACAAGCAAACTAATACCGTTGGCCTTTGCTCTGTGCCTGTTTTATTTCTTCTGGGGAGTGGCCAAATATATAAGAACCGGAGCAGGAAGCGAAAAAGAATCAAGAGAAGGTAAGAAAGTGATGGTTTGGGGCATTGTCGGCCTATTTGTAGCTTTTTCCGTGTGGGGTATAATTGCTTTTATGAAAAGAGAGCTTGGTATACCAAATGTACAAAATGTAGAAAGGCCTGATATTAATGGAACCACTGCCAGGATTGTTCCCGGTTCAGAGGCATTAGCCCCATAATTTTTATTAATTATTAGTTACTAAAGTATATGTTAAATAAAATTTGTAAAGTCGGTATTGTTTCAGCAATCATAACTTCACCAATTTTTGCTTTTGCTCAATTTGCTCAGACCGGCATGATACTGGCGAGTATTAAAAATATAATAACTGCTTTTCTTATCCCAATAGTTTTCACCTTGGCACTCCTATTCTTTTTCTGGGGTGTAGTTAAGTATATTTGGTCGGAGGGACAAGGCAAAGAAGATGGCAGGAAAGTTATGGTTTGGGGCATTGTAGCACTGTTTGTGATGTCTTCTGTTTGGGGAATAGTGAGATTTCTTCAAGACCAAATCGGTTTAAGCACTACTAATACTATACAGATACCATCCATAGGCACTTAACTGTGGATTACTATGTTGTGCTTACTTTTGGACAGTTGTATTATTAAGAGGATTAAAAATGGTCGTTTATTTAATTATTAATTATTAAAAATATGAAAAAATTAGCGTTGATCGTTGGAGCTCTGGCATTGCCTTTGGTTTCGTTTGCCCAGCTTGGTAATGTGAGCAACTTGGTTACCAGTATAGGTCAGATTGTGAATCAGGTCATTCCTATATTGTTTGCTTTGGCTCTGCTCGGTTTCTTTTATGGTTTGGTGATGTATATCTTCGGCAAAGAAGACAACAAAGAACAGGCTAAAAAGACCATGATTTGGGGCGTAGTAGCTCTATTCGTTATGGCTTCGGTTTGGGGACTGGTGGCATGGCTCGGTACTGCTCTCGGTGTTCAACAGACAGGAGGGGTGAATGTTCAGAATCTTCTTCCAAGATAATCCGATCCAGATAAATATAAAAACGCGGGGTGTGCACACTCCGCTTTTTGTTTTATTTATTTAAATGCTAGAAT
>CAYICK010000025.1:0-1203 GCA_964361905.1 uncultured Candidatus Saccharibacteria bacterium
TTCGTTGCGACCCGGCGCTTCGCCTATAAACATTATTTTGGCGCTGTGGCTGCCCTCTCCGATGACCGGCAAATTTTTGCTTTCAATCCTAAACTTGTAAAGTGGCGATTCTTTAAGCGCCACCACCTCGTCTTTTATTTGCCTCATTAATTTTTTTCGTTCTTCCATGATTTTTATTCTTTCCCCTCTCTTAAAGTAAGAGAGGGGTTTGGGGTGAGTTATTTCCTTGCCTTATTAACTTCTCCCACATATTTGCAATATTCGCAATTTGAGCTAGCTTTGGGAATGTCGTCAGAGTCCAAACATTTTTTTATATCAAGCAAAGTTTCAGGAATCCAGCTATCCGAGCCGGTGTAAGGAATAATTTTTATATCAAATTCCAGCCTGCCGTCAAACGCTTCCCTATCGCGCTTGCCATTGCAATAAACGAAATAGCCGGTGTCGGAAACTTTCAAATCATTGTGGCGCAGGAGCCATTGATAAACTTCCATTTGTCTTTTGTAACCGTCTTGCCACTCCGCATCCAGCGTCACTTCTTCGGTTTTGCTTGTGGCTTTATAATCAACCACTATAATATTTTTATTTTTGTCTATCCAAAGATCATCAATAGCGCCAAACACTAAAAAATTTGCCGGCTCAAAAAACGTTTCCACGCCGGTAAAATTTTCGCGCCATTTTTCCATTCTGGTGTCCTCAAAAGGCACGGCGTCTATGCCATAATTTTCCATCAGTGGGTGCGGAGTGTGTTGTTTGCGGTGGATATCAAATTCTTTTTTAAGCAATGCGTCAACGGCGCTATTTAGGTTGAAGGGGAAGCCTTGCGGACGGGAGACGCCGAGCCGGCGGTCCAAATAAAAGCATCGTGGGCATTCCACAAACAAGTCAATTTTTGACCGGCTTATTTTGAAAAATTCTCTGGCCTTCGGGTCATAAAGTTTTTTGCGATAAAATGCCATTTCATTTTTGGATTAAATTAATTTCTGCCATCATTCTTGCGATTTTTTCATCAGAAAGACCGGCTTGTTTCAGGATATCGGGGTTATCATATGCTTGTTTGCAAAGCACGATACCCGCTTCCATTAGCAATTTTTCATCGCTTGGAGTGCTACTGTTTAAACAAGTGATAGGATGTAAATGAGCTTCTTCAATCAAATCTTGTAAGTTGCCTTTTACCGGATAATTCCAACCAATGAGTTTCATTTT
>CAYICK010000025.1:1303-3846 GCA_964361905.1 uncultured Candidatus Saccharibacteria bacterium
GCCAAATCTTCCCATCTGGCTTTGACATAAAGGGCCACTTTCAAGTCGGATTTGATGCCGAGCTCGTTGTGGAATTTGGCTTCAATCATTATGAGTTTGTCATTATTCCAGGCGACAATATCAACTTCATGGTCGGCGCATTCTCCTTTGGCAATAAAATCGGTTTGAGTTTCAAACCCTTTGGTCCGGAATATTTCAGCCACGAATTGTTCAAATGGGAAACCGGTTGGTCCGAGCTCCATCACCGCTCGGCGGAGCGAATATCTGGCGGTAGCAGGGCTTTCTTCTTTTTTCAAAAGTTCAAAGGCATGTATATAAATGTCTTTGGTACTGGCGTTTTCTTTCAACTCTTTCTCTATTTGGTTTACTATATCATTCACCTCTTCCGAACCTGCGCCGGCTTTGGTCAAAGAGTCATGCAATTTTTGCGGATTAAATTCTTCTCTTTCCCCCGTCGCTTTTATTATGTATTTATTGTCCATCACTCTATTATACCACCCCCCAAGCAAATTTCCCCCTTGTATAAAACCAAAGATTGGCCAGGTGAAACTCCCATCTGTGACTTATCAAAAATTACTTTCACTTGTCCCGCGAAGCTTTGGCGAAGTGGGATTTCTTCGATCTGGCATTTAATTTTTTCCTGTCTGTATCTGATGCGGCAAGATATTTTTTTATTTGGGATTTTCCCGATTAAATTTAAATCTTTTAAAAACAATGGCGACCATTGTTTTTTCAATTTGTGTGGTATAATTTGAGGGGCAACAGTGATAGTGTTTTTCTCAACATCTTTTGCAACAACATACAAAGGTGATTCTTGGTTTGATTTTTTGGTAATAATAAACCCATGTCTTTCGCCTATCGTAAAAAATAATGCGCCATTGTGATAGCCGATTGTTTTTCCGCTTTCACTGACGACATTTCCCCTTTTTTGAGGAATGTATCGCGATAAAAATTCTTTCATATCAATCTTACCCAAGAAGCAAAGCCCCTGGCTGTCTTTTCTTGTTGCCTGCGGTAACTTAAATTTTTGTGCCAGTTTTCTTACTTCCGATTTTTGCAAATCGCCGATGGGAAACAAAATATATTTGAGTTGGTCTTGGGTGAGAGTCCAGAGGAAGTATGATTGGTCTTTGTTTTTATCTTTTCCTTCGCATAATTCATAATTCATACCTCTTAATTCATTTCTCGCGTAGTGACCGGTAGCGACGAAATCAGCACCGTTTTTTAAAGCAAATTTCAAAAAGTGGCCAAACTTAATTTCTTTATTGCACATCACGTCGGGGTTTGGCGTCCGGCCCGCTTTATATTCTGCAATCATATAATCCACCACCCCCTCTTTATATTCTTTTTCCAAGTCAAGAGTAATAAAAGGAATATCCAAAACTGCCGCCACTCTCATAGCGCTCTGCCTATCCTCTTTCCAAGTACAGGGATATCCCGGCGGTGTCCACGCTTTCAGAAAGACCCCGGTTACTTCAAAGCCGTCTTTTTTTAAGAGCGCCGCGCTTACTGCGCTGTCCACCCCACCTGAAAGCCCCACGAATACTTTCTTCATAGGCACACAATGTATCAGAAAAATCAATTCAAATAAAGCTCCCTATTTGTTTTATGTTCTTCAAAAGTTTTGGCGTAATACATATTGCCTTTTTTATCTGACAAGAAATATAAATAATCGGTTTGGGTTGGAGCGATGGCGGCTTTGATGGATTCTATACCCGGATTGGTAATAGCAGTTGGAGGTAAGCCTTTGTTGAGATAAGTATTGTAAAGATGGTCCTCGGCCAAATCATCTTTGGTCAGAGTGTAAGAATTTTTGCCGTTGTAATATTGAAATGGTGAATCAACTTGGAGAAGCATTTTCAAACGCAACCTTTTCCACAAAATTCCGGAAACTACTCTTTTGGAATATTGTGAGCTGTTGGCCTCATCTTCTATAATTGAAGCCATTATAACAATGTCACTAAGCGATCTTTTGGATTTCAAAATATCTTCCTTGTATGGATCTACTTGTCTGGCAAAATTTTCTCGCATCATTCCTATGACTTCGCCAGCTTTGGTGTTTGGCATGAAAAAATAAGTGTCTGGAAACAAGTAACCTTCATAATTATTATTTGCAATTTCGTTTTCAAAATCTTTGGTGTTGAAAGCTGGCAATTCTTTTTCCAAAATTTTGGTCATTTCAAAAGAAGAAGTGCCCTCGGGAAGAGTTATTTTTCTGGCGATTAAACCGAATTCTCCTTTGTGAATCATTTGGGCCACTTTAAATATATTTACCGCATTGGGAAAATAATAATCGCCGGCCACCACTCTTTTTTGACCACCCATAATAATGATGAAGGCTTTTAGCCAAAAACTTGAGCGGATGATGCCTTGATTTTGGAATGACTCGGCTGTCTGCGACAATGACTCACCCTTTTCTATCGTAATCAAAGCTTGCTCCGGAAACGGTCTTGGCGACCGCCAGCTGAAAAAATAAAACACGCTGAAAATAAAAACGGTCGCCAATATGACAGTCACAATTTTAATAATATGTTTGCCAAGAG
>CAYICK010000025.1:3946-8439 GCA_964361905.1 uncultured Candidatus Saccharibacteria bacterium
TCGGTGTTTAAGACAAACGGTTTGCTCGAATGATATTTTTTATTTCGCCATGGGGAATAAAAGAATCGGCGGAGTTTATATTCTTGCAGAACCCTTGGTTTGACTGTTTCCGGGCTGGTCCACCATTCTTGCCATGGATAATCAAAATCAAATAACCAGCCGTTTGGTCTGAAGCCGTTTAACTTATCGTTTGAACCGAATTGTTTGATCATACCCAACACTCCTCCAATATTTGCGCCGTCAAATTTATCTTTGTCGGCAATATAGATAGCTCTGATGCCGCAATCAAAAGGATATTTGAGAATGCTACGCTCAAGAGAATTCATAAGGTCGGTTTCGCCTTTGGTTGGGAATCTGCCGTATTCAGTCTTATCTTTTGGTTTATATGTTTCAACTATCTTGGCCACCTCTTTTGCTGCTTCGTCTTTCCAAGAATCTTCTTTTTCCCCAAACACATCTACCAACCTTCTTTTTTTGTGGGCTCGAATCAATATTTGAAGCCAGATATTGTGTCCCGATGTAAGAGAACCCAAAAATTCAATGAGTGGAGTGATCGGGTCAATTTTGAATTCTTCTTCCGGGTCTTTATCAAGACCGTAATCAATATAAGTTTTTATCGGATAAGGATCCGGTTGGGTTAATTTAAATTCTGTCGCATACAAACTGTTTATTTCAGGATTGTAATAAAAAGGTTTGGTATAATCTTCAACTTCATAAATTTCTACACCCGGATATTGGGAATATATATGCGACTCAATAAAATTTCTATGTTTGGGCTTGGTCCATATGAAAAATCTTACATTACCTCCGACAGAAGCAATTTCTAGAGAAAAATGGCTTCTAGTACTGCCTTCCCACAACCTCTTTATCCAAGTACCCTCACCTCCGGTTTGATGAAGAGCCGTCAAGACTACTTCCATGGCGGCTGGCGACTTTGAGATTTCTCTCGGCAGTTTTATTTCCAAAAGCATCGAACCTTCTTTTTGCCAAAACTGGGTGCGTTTATAATAAACCCAAGCGTTGAAGCAAAGCATAATAAAAAATATCGGTAGCCAAATCGGCAGCCCCAAATAGACATATTTGAATGCCAGGAGGAAACCGTTCCAAATTTCAGGTGATATAAAACCAAACATACAGTAATTATACTATATGAATTGCAAATTGAAAATCGGAAGTTGAAAGTTATACCACTGTGTAGAGGCCTTGTTTGTTCTTTTTGAAGAATTTGGGATTTTGGAGGTTGACCATGACGGTGTTGGGTTTGACATATCGCTCTTTCATAACTTTCTCCAAAACTTCTTCTTTGGAAAGCGGGCTGTTTTTCTTAAGGATTTCTCTGATGACATCGCGTACGACGCCGGTGGAGTAACCCCATTCTTTGAGAGCGTAAAGACCGCGGCCGACTAGCACGAAACGAGGATCTTTGATGAGTTCGTTGTGGGTCGTGGCGACGTGAGCCTTTTTATTGAAGACTTCACTTATGAGTTTGGCGACTTCGCGGAAGTGAATCGGCGAGCCGTGTCTGCGCAATATAAGGTAAGCATAGTCGCGCACCCCTTTGGTTTTGATATTGGAAGATTTAGACTTGCCCCAGTCACCCAGCGGATTCTTGGCGATATTTTTGGAAATAGCCAGCCAACGGGTCAGTATCTCGTCCCGTTTGTAATCATCGGAAATTTCTTTCAGATGGACAAGGAAAGAAGCGACAATCTCTGATTCCGGAATAATTTCGTCATCGCCCAGTTTGGCATAAAGGTCGCGAAGTGCTACGTGAATTTTTTCGGCCAATTCTTTATCAACATGCCAATGATGTTTAAATTCCACATCTTCTTTTATTTTATTGAAATCATCGCCGACAACCAAAAGAAAATGAATGTATTTTTTGGTGACAGTGTCT
Source organism: uncultured Candidatus Saccharibacteria bacterium (assembly GCA_964361905.1). Lineage (GTDB taxonomy): Bacteria > Patescibacteriota > Minisyncoccia > Phycocordibacterales > WO2-35-19 > WO2-35-19. The sequence continues at coordinate 5,844 of CAYICK010000025.1, forward strand.
TTAGCGAGATGGTTTAATAAATCTTCTTCGGAAATTACGCCACCCATTTTGCTCACGGTATTTTTGAGTTCATCAAAAATTGCAGCTTCTTTTTCAAAAGTATCGGCTTTGCGAATGTGATTTATGGCATAATTTTCAATTTGCCTGACTCTCTCGCGGGTGATGCCGTATTTTTTGCCGATAGCTTCAAGAGTCATATCGTCGCCGTTTTGGTTAAGTCCAAATCTGCCCACGATCACATCTTGCGCTCTGGCCGGCAGAGAACTTAAAAGCCTTTTAACGACTTGTTTAGGATTAAACGAAAGAATGAACATATTATTTTTGACGGCTTCTTTTTTCATAATTTTATTAATTAATTATACCCGCCCGAATCGTACCAATTCGGTACGGGCGGGCCACATTTAATACTCCCTACAGTATCACAGACCAGATTATTGTCAAATATTGTTACAAGACCACGAAATTGATGACTTTGTTTGGCACGAAAATTACTTTTTTTATCTCCCCTTCCGTGAGCCATTTTTGGACTTCTGGCATGGAAAGAGCCTTATTTTTAGCCTCATTTTCAGAAATTCCAACATTGGCTTCAAATTGGCTTCTCACTCGCCCGTTGATTTGAACTACTATATTTATTTTTTCTTCTTTTATTTTAACCTCATCATATTTTGGCCAACTTTCGGATGCGATGAGAGTTTTGTGTTCCAAACCAGACCACAATTCTTCGGCAATATGCGGCGCAAATGGTGAAAGTATCTTCAAAAAAGTTTCAAAGGTGCCCTTTGAGTTTTCAGAAGTGTGTTCTAATTCATTTATGAAAATCATCATGCTAGAAATAGCAGTATTGAAACTCATTGATTCAATATCCTCCCCAACTTTTTTCACAGTTTTATGCAAAAGAACTTCTAATTTAGAACCTAACTCTCCCTCGCTCTGCTCGCCCCCTCTTAAATTAAGAGGGGGTTTGGGGGTGTTATTAATTTTGCTTGCCAGTCTCCAAACTCTCTCCAAAAATCTTCTTACCCCTATTATATTATCTTCGCCCCAAGGTATGGCTTGGTCAAACGGACCCATAAACATTTCATAAACGCGTAGCGTGTCAGCGCCAAAAGTTTTGACTATATTGTCGGGATTGATGACATTGCCACGCGACTTAGACATTTTTTCCCCACTTGCCCCTAGTATCATTCCATGGGCGGTGCGTTTCTTATAAGGTTCGGAAGTTGGCACCAGTTTCAAATCGTACAGAAACTTGTGCCAAAAACGAGAATACAAAAGGTGCAGAGTAGTGTGTTCCATACCGCCGTTATACCAATCCACCGGCATAAAATAATCTAAATTTTTTCTGGCTTTGTTTTTATTGGAAATTGAAAATTGAAAATTGGAAATTTCTCGCGAAGTATACGCGAGGTAATACCAACTTGAGCCGGCCCAGTTTGGCATGGTGTCAGTTTCTCTTTTGGCGGGACCTTTGCATTTTGGACATTTGGTGTTGACCCACTTGGAAATTGAAGCCAGAGGCGACTCTCCTGTATCGGTCGGCTGGTAATTTTTAACTCTCGGTAATTTTAAAGGCAAATCTTTTTCGGACAGCGGCACGATACCACAATTAGGACAATGTACTACCGGTATTGGTTCGCCCCAATATCTTTGCCTGCTGAACACCCAATCGCGCAATTTGAATTTCACTACTTTCTTGCCGAACTTTTCCAAAAGGCTCCAATCAAGAGTGATTTTTTTTATTGGCAAATTGTATTTTTTGGCAAAAGCCAGATCTCTTTCATCATGAGCTGGTACAGCCATTATTGCCCCTGTTCCATAATTATTGAGCACATAATCAGCAATCCAAATTGGGATTTCTTCGTTTGTGGCCGGATTGATCGCCTTCACGCCTTTCAATTCCACACCCGTTTTTTCTTTTTCCTCGTTAGTTCTTTCTATTTCGGTTTTCTTTCCAACTTCTTTTATGTATTTTTCTATCTCTTCCCAATTTTCAATCTTTCCATCTTTCAATATTTCAATTAATTCATGTTCCGGAGCGAGCACCACATAAGTTGCACCCATCAAAGTGTCCGCGCGCGTTGTAAATACTTCTATTGAAAATTGAGAATTGAAAATTGGAAATTGCAGAAGGGCACCTTCTGATCGTCCTATCCAATTCCTCTGCTGGATTTTTATCTTTTCCAAATAATCTACATCGTCCAAATCTTTATCCAATCTCTCAGCGTATTTAGTGATGGCGAGCATCCATTGCTCTTTCTCCCTTTTTTCCACTGGCGTGCCGCATCTTTCGCAACAGCCTCCCACCACTTCTTCATTTGCCAAACCGATTTTATCTTTCGGGCACCAATTGATATTTATCTTAGCTTTGTAAGCGAGGTTGTTTTCAAGCAGTTTGAGGAAAATCCATTGCGTCCATTTATAATATTTCGGGTCAGTGGTATTTATTTCTCTTGACCAATCAAAAGACACTCCCAAACTTTTTATTTGTTTTCTAAAATTATCCGTATTTTTTTTAGTGGCAATCGCCGGATGAATTCCTTTTTTAATAGCATAATTTTCAGTCGGAAGCCCAAAAGCATCCCAGCCAATCGGGAAC
>CAYICK010000026.1:0-8256 GCA_964361905.1 uncultured Candidatus Saccharibacteria bacterium
AGAGCTGTTTCTGATTATAAGATAGATTACTATCACAAACAATCCCATTAATTATAGCATATTGCTACCTTGCAAACTCTATAGTGCGGGATTCGCGGATGACAACCACGCGGATTTCACCCGGGTATTTGAGTTCATTTTCAATGCGGACGGCGATATCACGGGCTATTTCTTTGGCTTCAAAATCATTCACTTCGGACGGAGTAACGAATATTCTAACTTCTCGGCCGGCTTGCAGGGCGTAAGCCTTTTCCACACCTTTGAATGAGGTGGCGATAGTTTCAAGTTCACCCAAGCGTTTCAAATAATTTTCTACACTGTCACGTCTGGCTCCGGGCCTCGCGCCGGAAATAGCATCCGCCGATTGGACAATGTAAGATTCCAAAGTGGAGTAAGGGTATTCGCCGTGATGGGATTCCATAGCTCGGATTATTTTTTCATCCGCGCCGAATTTTTGTAAAATTCTTTTGCCTATTTCTACATGAGTGCCGGCGATTTCGTGGTCTACCGCTTTGCCGATGTCGTGCAGCAGCGCTCCGGCTTTGGCCACCGCCACATTGGCGCCGATTTCAGTCGCCATCATGCCGGCGATGTGCGCCATTTCAACCGAGTGTTGCAGGACGTTTTGGCCGTAAGAGGTGCGGAAATGCAATCTGCCCAAAATAGAAACAATTCTCGGGTCAAGATTGAAAACTCCGCATTCATAAGCCGCGGCCTCACCTTTTTCTTTGATAGTTTTGTTGATTTCCTGTTTGGCTTTCTCAACCATTTCCTCTATTTTGACGGGCTGGATGCGGCCATCCTGGATTAAGTTTTCCAAGGCCACTTTGGCCACTTGTCTTCTTACTGAGTCGTATGAAGAGATGGTAATAAGTCCCGGTGTATCATCAACGATAATTTCCACTCCGGAAACTCTCTCAAAAGCTTTGATGTTACGGCCTTCTTTGCCTATGATTTTGCCTTTTATTTCGTCTGAAGGGATAGTGACGGTAGTGGAAAATACTTCTGAAGAAACCGAATTGGCCAACCTTTGGATTGAAGAGGTCAATATTTCTTTGGCTCTAGTTTCAATTTTTTCGGTGCCGGTATTTTCGAGTTTAGCAAGCCTTACCGCCATATCTTCCTCGTTCTTTCTCTCGGTTTCTTTTATCAAAATATTTTTGGCTTCCTCCTCGGTCAGTTTGGATATTTTTTGCAGTTCTTCGTATTTTTCTTTTTCCAAAACTTCCGCTTTTTCTCTGATAGCCTTTATTTCCGAAACCTTTTCTTTGACCTGTTCGATTTCTTTATCTATATCAAGCTGTCTTTTATCCAAAAACTCCTCTTTTTTGATGAGGCGGTCTTCGGTCTTTTTTATTTTTTCTTCTTTTTCTTTGAATTCGGCCCTGGTTTCCCGCAAAGTTTCTTCGGCTTTATGTTCGGCTTCCCCCGTAATTTTCTTGGCTTCTTCCCTGGCGTAAAGCTCCATCTGTTTGATGCGGAGCTCTACCGAACCGCGTTGCCCGAGTGAGATTATCCACCGGAGAAAGTAACCAAAACCGACACCAACCAAAGCTGCTGCGCCGGCTAAAATCATCGCTATTTTTAATGACATAATATTTTATTGTAATTCCGCTTTAACCCTATACGGTAAAAAGTTTAGACTTGATTTTTGTGTTTAAAAATGAAGACATTAAAGGAAATTACGAAATTTAATGATAACGCAGTCAGTATACAAAATTTAAAGAATTTTGTCTATAATGCCGTATTTTTTGGCCTCATCGGCGGACATAAAGAAGTCGCGTTCCACATCGTTTTCTATTTTTGACAGAGGTTGGCCGGTGTTTTCGGCCAGCATTTTGTTCAAATTTTCTTTGGTTTTCAAAATGTGTTTGGCGGTGATGGCGATGTCGGTGGCCTGGCCTTCAGCGCCGCCGATCGGCTGGTGGATCATAACCTCGGCGTTTTTCAAAATAAATCTTTTACCTTTGGTTCCGGCCGAAAGCACCAACGCTGCGCCACTTGCCGCGATACCTATGCAGAAAGTGGAAACATCCGGCTTTATAAACTTCATAGTATCTACAATGGCAAGGGTAGAAGTGACTGCGCCACCGGGAGAATTGATATAGAGTGAGATTTCTTTTTTAGGGTCTTCGGTTTGCAAAAATAAAAGCTGGGCAATGATAAGATTGGCCATAGTGTCCTCAATCTGGCCGCCCAAAAAGATGATGCGGTCTTTGAGGAGTCTGGAATAAATATCGTAAGCTCTCTCGCCGTTATGCGTTTTTTCTATAACCGTCGGAACCAATATTGAATTTTGTGTTGAGTTTTTCATGGGGCTAAGTATAGCACAATTTTTCAAAAAAACACCCCACCCGGCTTTCAGCCACCCTCCCCTTGATCAGGGGAGGGAAGACAAGAGATAAAATCGAAAATCGCGCATTCCCTCTCCTGAACAAGGAGAGGGCTACACGAAGTGAGGGGTGAGGTTATTCCTTTTCCAATAATTTTAAAACTTCGGAGTTTACCAAAATGGTAGAAACGTAAACTCTCGCATTCACTTCGTTGGCTTGCGGATAGTGTTCTAGTACCGATTTAACTTCGTTTTCCAAGATTTCTTTGTTGGGTTCGATTTTTTCTGCCTCGGCGATTTTGTTTAATATGATTTGGATGCCGGCTTTCTTTTCGGAACTTTGCCTCAAATCTTTTTTCAAATCTTCTTCACTTTTCTTAGTTTCTTTCAAATAATCTTCAAATTTTGCCCCCATTCTTTCCACATCATCTTTCATTTGAGCCAAAGACTTTTCTATTTCGCTTTCTACCAAAATGTCTGGCAATTCTATTTTTGTATTTTTCAAAAGCTCTTCCATTATAGATGCTCTCTTTTTTTCTACGTTTCTAATTTTTTTCTCGTTTGCTATGTTTTGCTTAACCTTTTCCTTGAGCTCGTCTAAATTTTTGAAATTACCCGCTATTTTTGCAAATTCGTCGTCAAGCACAGGTAAATCTTCATCTTTAATATCAGGATGGTTGTGCCCTTTTTCGTCTTTGTTGGCTTCGTGCCAATCAAAGTGAGCTTTATTTTTTCTTATTTGAAGTAATACGTCATTTATTTCTTTTTCCTCTGCCCCAATCTTTTCATCTTTACTTTTTCCATTTTCTATAATTTCTCTTGCAATTTTTTTATAATCAGGCAATTCAACCTCGGGCATTACAGCAAAAACCGCTTTAAATTCAAAAGGATTATTCAAAGCCAGCTTGGTAACGGAGATTTTGGGGCGGCCGATTATATCCAATTTTTCCTGCTCTATGATTTTAGGGAAGTGCTCTTTCAAAACAATGTCAACAGCCTCCTCTATAATTTTGTCTTCGCCAATTTTTTCCAATACTACATTTTCCGGCACGTGGCCTTTGCGGAATCCGTCAACCTCCAAAGATGTGGAAAACATACCCACCGCTTTTTTGCGAGCTGAAGTTAGCGCTTCGGCTGGCACCGATACTTCAAGCTCCACTTCCGATTTTGGCAGTTTTTTGATTTTTATTTCGTATGGCATTTGATTAGCTTATCTCAAAAGCTTTGTTTTTTCAACTTTTCTAACCTCCTCCCTACCTCCCCCTTACCTTAAGGGGGAGGTGACTAAACTCCAGATTTTAACTATGTAATAGAATTGTTGCGTGGTTCCCTCCTTAAAGTAAGGAGTGAGAAGCGTAGCTTCGCAAGACTTTGAGCACTGCAAGATGCGAAAAGTGTACAGCCCCTGTAAGGGGTCAGGGAGGTTAGGAAAAAGAATTTAATACAAAAATAAAACCCCGAGAGAAACTTTGCTTGCACGCAGTTTCTCTCGGGGTTTATTACAACGCCTGATTATAGGCTAACTCTTCTTGGAGTTGTTTGTTACAACAGATATTCTTGTCGCAACAAGGGGAATCGTGCCCTGGGTTTTGGCGAAGTTTTTCTTGAGCTTCTTTAAAAAGATGACTGTTTTGTTTTATCTCGGTATAATTTTCAGTCACCATTTCAGTCGCGGTAAAAATTTCAACATAAGCAATTGAAGAACCACAAAACTTGCATGGTCGAGCCGATTCTTCGGTCATTGTCTCATAAAAAACAGTGACTTCTATTCCGTTAATACTTAAATTTAATTTAGGCATCAGGGTTTCTCCTTGAACAAGGTTCCATAAGAATTTTTATCTAGAAATCATTATACACCCAAAACACTATTTTGTAAAGCAAAACAACAAAAAATCCCTACAAATAAGGATTTTTTGGTTTTCCCTCACCCGATCAGGGGGAGGGTGGCCGGAGGCCGGGTGGGGATTTGGGTTTTACTGCAACTCTGCCTCAACGGCAGCGGCGCCTTGGTCGATACTGTCTATATCGGTGGCTTTCAAGTCGGTTTCTATCGCCGATACTTCATCGGAACTGCTTTGGGTATTTAGGGATTCGGTCACGCTGTCGCCGGTGACCGGAGCATAAACCGGTTGCGAAACTCTTTGTTTAAGGAAATACAAACCGCCGATTATTATAAGCACCAGGATTAATATGACGGCAATAAGCGACCCTTTTGATTTTTTTTCTTCCAGTCCGGGCATCGGGGGCATTTGGTTTGGGTTAAATGTGTCCATATATTTTAAATATTTTTAATTTTCTAATTTATTGTTACCGGGTTTTAAACTATTAACCACATCTACCAAGGCGGCATGGGCATCTTTCAAATCCTGCTTGGCTTTGGCGATTTGGGTTTTAGTAATTCCGAAGGCTTCTTTCAGAGCGCTTACCGTCGTAGAAGCTACTTGCCCCGAACTTGCAGAAGGATTTGTATTCAAGGTAACAAGAGCGATATCGATTTTGGCCGTTTCAATTTTGGCTTTGGCGACAACTAAAATCTCTTTGGCCTTAGTGGTGTCGATATTCTGAGCTTCCATTTTTGTGATTCTCGAATCTATCCTTTGAACCAAAATATCCAGACGGCTCGTAGCCGCGTTAAATCTTTCTATTACATTGCCGACAAACTGGTTTAAACGCAGCTCTATTTGGTTGGTCGCGTTTTGTTTTCTTTCTTCAATATTATTTTTTATTTCTTCTTTTTTAGACTCTATTTTATCTTTAATGGTTTCTTTGGGAGTTGTTGATGCGGCCAAAGACAAATTTGGCAAAACCGCCAAAACAGTCACTGCAAAAAATAATAACAATTTATTTTTCATATATTTAGCTTATTTATAAACAAGTATATTATACTCTTTTATTCTGCCACTTCCAGCTCCTCACCTTTGATTGATTTGATGTCAATGCGCCAGCCGGTAAGTTTGGCTGCCAGCCTTACATTTTGGCCGCCTTTGCCGATAGCCAGAGATTGCTGGTCTTCGGAAACGACCACTACAGCTTCGCGGCCGGTCTCATTTATGGTGACCGAAGTTATTTTGGCGGGGGAGAGCGCGTCTTCTATAAATTCGGCCGGATTCTCGGACCATTCTATAATGTCTATTTTTTCGCCGCCCAATTCTGAAGTTACGGTGGCCACCCTGACTCCGCGTTGGCCGACGAGAGAACCGACCGGGTCAATGTAGTTGTCGTTGGTTGCCACGGCCACTTTGGAACGCGAGCCGGCTTCTCTGGCTACCGATTTTATTTCAATGGCGCCATTTGCAAGTTCAGGCGCTTCGTTTTCAAAAAGTTTGACGAGGAAGCGCGGATGAGAACGGGAAAGCCGCAGAGCTACACCCTTCGGCCCGTCTTCAACTCTGTATAAATATGTCCTGACTCTTTCGCCCTGGCTGAATCTTTCGCCGGGGATTTGTTCTTCATAAGGTAAAATGCCGACGGCGCGGCCGACATCTATGAAAATATTTCCTCTTTCGATTCTTTGGACTGTGCCGGTGATGATATCACCTTCACGTTCGCCGAATTCTTTGAGCACCGAGCTTCTTTCCGCCTCTCTTATTTTTTGGACAATGACTTGTTTGGCGGTCTGGGAAGCGATGCGCCCGTAATCTCCCTTTGATTCTAATGGGAAAGTGATTTCGTCTCCGACTACCGCGCCCTTTTTTATTTTCTTGGCATCGGGAAGCAAGATGTGGTGCTCGGGATTGAAAAGCACTCGGTCATCATCTTTTTCTTCGGCGGTTTCTAAAGCATCTTCCAAATCTTCTTTATTCATGAAAACTTTGGAATCATCAACTACGATTTTGGTCTGATTCATCTCTACTGAGCCGGTACGCAAGTCAAATTTGGCGCGTATTATCTGTCCGCGCTTGCCGTACTCTTTTTTGTAAGCGGTGGCCAAAGCCATTTCTATGGCCTCAATAACCTTATCCTTCGCTATGCCACGCTCTTCTTCAAGCTGGTCTAGAACCGAATTTATAACCTTTAAATCAAACATATTTTTGCGAAATAACGAATAAAATTTTACTAAAAAATCCGCTGGCTGGCGGAGTTTCTATCATTCAGTATTAGAGGCATTATATACCCCAGGCAATAAACAGTCAACCCGCCCACTTGTACACAAGTGGGCGGGTCAACCTTTGTTTTTGTTTCTCTTTTAAACTATAATTTCAATTATGGAACAGGAACCTATAGATCCAAATTCGCCACTTTATCTTAAACAAGAAGCCTTATTAAAACCCAGTCCAAAAACAAGAGTACTAGAAGGGTATAAGAGTCTAAACAAAGATGCAAAGTTGAATGTTATGTTTTCAATAATGGGAGAGAATGAGCAAATGGAAGAAAAACCGGAAGTTGTTGAACCGACCCCGCTGGTTTTCAATCAAAATCATCTTCCGGAAAGAAAAGGTTTTGAACCTGCTCGGGAAATAATTCCTGAAAAAACAGAAACGGTTCAAGAAAAAATATTTGATAATCCGGAAATTTTGAAAGAAATAGAAGTAAAAGAAGGAGATTCTTTGGTTAGTATATTAAATTAAATTTTTAGAAATGATACTCAGTTCCAGTAATCAATTTAAAAGCATGACTCCTGCCCAAAAGGCTTATGTGCTTAGTATGCTTGTAAATAAAGTATTTCAAAATCCGAAAGATTATGGATTAAATGAGGATGGAATTTTAAGAATCGGAGATAAATTGGATTTCACGAAACTTTTTGAAAATACCAAAGAAATAAAATTACTTTTTGAAAAAGCCCAGCAAACAATCGTTCCCGGAGGTTTCCAGGAAAAATCAATTCTTGAAAATGATGAAAAGATTGCCAGTTGGATTAAAGAAAATCCTAATGCAAACATTACTGCTGATAATGTAGGAAACATTTTGAATAACAAATCCAAAGAAGAAAAACTTAAACCAAAACCTGAGCCCGTGATTATTACACCGGAAACCAGAGCTAAAGAAGCTTCAAAAATGGAAACCATGAGTGTTTTGGAAAAAGAGAAAAGAGAATCAATACATCAAGAAATAGAAGAAGCCAAACAAAGATTAACTCATCTTGAAAATAAAAATAATGATACCAGGTTTGTTTCTTTGGATTCCCAATTTAACCAAAATATTGAAGCGGCTTTCAGAAATGAAATTAACAGCATATACGGAAAGAACGGTTTATTGGGAATGGGTAAAACCGAAGGTATGAAAACCAAAGAATGGGCGGAGATGGCTAGACTGCCGGCCAGTAAAATAATCGAATATTATACCGGCGACTCTGCCAAATCGGGACTTTCTCCTGAAATTATAAAAGAGTTGGTGAAATCCAAAAGCCATGAAGCTTTGATGAGACAAACCGCCGGACTTATGGAACGGGCTAATGGCGCGGTTAAGCCATTTGCAAATGAAAATATGGAGCAATTTATAAAGAGACTTGGCGGGTATGTTTTGCGGACTCATTTAAAATAAATTTATAGCAGAATGAATGAAAATTTTAACAAAAAAATAGCAAAAGATTTCGGCCTAGAGAGCATGAATTCGGAAGAGCAGGAGAAGATGATAGAAAAAATCGGCAATTTACTGTTTGAATCGGTGGTGGAAAGGGCGGTTGAAATGATGGATGAAGAAACTATGAATGATTTTGACGATGCTATTGATGAAGCCGGCGGCGATTATCAAAAAGTCGTTGCTTTTTTGAAATCCAGAGTACCCGGATTTAACAAAGTGGTTTCCGAAGAGCTAACCCGCCTCAAACGCGCCACTTCCGGCATATTTGCATAAAAATTACGCTTTTGTTATTATGTAGTTTATTAATAAATAAGCGACTTTTTATTGTCGCAATCCGCCCGGATGAATTCCGTTCGGACGGGTTTTTAAAAATTAATAATAAGAGTTTAATCAAAAATATTATG
>CAYICK010000027.1:0-8144 GCA_964361905.1 uncultured Candidatus Saccharibacteria bacterium
TATCTCTACGAGGACGAGCCTCTTGAGGACGAGCCTCATTTACTGTGAGAGCTCTGCCTTCAATGTCTTTACCGTTCCAGGCATCAATAGCGGCAGTAGCTTCAGCGTCATTGGTCATGGTTACGAAACCAAAACCTTTTGAAACGCCTCTTTCCCTGTCCATGATGACAACAGCTTCGGTAACCTCACCTTCCTTGGAGAACATGTCTCTAAGGTCGGCATCAGTTGTTTTGTAAGTCAAATTGCCTACGAAAAGCTTTTTCATTGCGTGCTTTATATTACATTGCGATTAAAACGACCAATGGTTCGATAAACTCACCATAAAGCGAGTTTCCACCTGCTGTCCGCGATTTAAAGCCGCAAAACATACAAAGAGAAACTAAACACTTACTGCACTAGTATACACCTTTGCTTGTCAATGTCAAGCTCTTGCCTTTTTAATTGTTTAGGTGCTATTATATGGGAGTTCGCATTATTAAAAGTTCCAAAAGCCTAACCTTCCATTGACCGAATTTGCTCAGAGAAAAATGGAAAAGCTTGCGGTTTTTTGTTTATCAAAAAGTATGGCCAAGAAAACATTAATTAAAGAAGAAGTAGTATCAGGTGAAAAAGAAATTATAAAAGAAAGCAAAATGTCCAAACTTTTGGATAGTTCTGTTTTGCCGCCGATTAAAGATTCTATAGTAGAAGGCAGTGTCATATCGATTGCAAAGAACGCTATCTTTGTAGATTTGCCGCCTTGGGGTACGGGTGTTATTTTCGGCAAAGAATATATCAATGCCCGAGATATCATAAAGAAGATAAATATCGGAGACAAAATTACTGGTAAGATAATTGGCACCGACAACAAAGAAGGTTATATAGAAATCTCTCTCAAAGAAGCCAAACAAGCACTCATCTGGAGCGATGCCGAAGACGCCATTAGAGATAAAAAAGTATTTGAAATACCTGTAAAAGAAGCTAACAGGGGCGGACTGATGCTAGTTTGGCAAGGCATCACCGGTTTCCTGCCCGCTTCACAATTAAAGACCGAACATTACCCGAGAATTTCCGACGGAGACAAAGATAAAATATTGGATGAACTCCGCAAATTGGTGGGCCAAAAACTTTCGGTAGCTATTATCGCCACTAACGCCAAAGAGGGCAAACTTATCTTCTCCGAAAAAGATCCTGAAAACAGCGAGAAAGGAAAAATCATAGATAAATACTCTCTGGGAGACGAAATTTTGGGTGAAGTCACCGGTATCGTAGATTTCGGCATCTTCATCAAAATAGAAGAGGGCCTAGAAGGACTGGTTCATATCTCCGAAATTGATTGGGGCCTAGTTGATGACCCGCACAAATTTGCCAAAGTCGGTGAAAAAATAAAAGTTAAAGTTATAGAAATCAAAGACGGCAAAATCTCCCTGTCCATCAAAGCTTTGAGAGACAATCCTTGGACCGAAGCCAGCAAAAAATACAAAAAAGATGACACTGTTAGCGGAGTCATCATCAAGTTCAACAAACACGGCGCCTTGGCTTCAATAGAAGAAGGAGTGGCCGGCCTGGTACACGTTTCCGAGTTTGGCACCGAAGACAAATTGCGTGAAAAATTGGAACTCGGCAAAACTTACAACTTCAAAATAAATATTTTTGATCCTAAGGAACAAAAAATGGCTTTGAGTTTCGTGGAGAAATAAATTATAAAAACAAAGAGCGTCCGAAAGGGCGCTCTTTTTATTTTTGTCGTTGTCGTAGTCTCCATTCGTCAACGAGGGCTACGATATACGGGACTTTTTGTTCCCAGAATTGCCTCGGGCAATTGTTCAGAGCATACTCCAATAATTCTTTTTCATTGAGACCCGTAAAACTCTTTTTCCTGATCACCTCCGTAACATTTTCGTAGCCATTTTCCAGTTTTACGGAATCAACAAATCTCTCCATATCCTTTATTACCTGTATGCCGGATTTTCCAATTTCACTCATTAATTTCTGGGAAACGAACTGAAGAACTTTTGTAGCCATAGCTCACCTCTCTGGACAGAATGATAGACTATTTTTTGTAAAAGTCAATGCTAACGGCGCTAAGTTTACAAAGTGGTGCAAGAAATTTTAATGATTGGAATAGATAAATCAAAAACAGATGCGACTATCAAAATCAAAGCGATTAAAACAGCAACCGCTACGAAGCCTCTGCCTATATCCGGCTTTCTCCATAAAAATAGAGTGGTTAGAAGGTTGTATATACCGAATATTATGAGAGGAAATCCGGCAGCCAAATTGTTAGTTATAGATACTTCGGCGCATTTCAAATCGACACTGAGTCCCAGATATATGGTGATAATTCCCAGAATCAAAAACAAAATCATTAAAATTTTATCCGACTTTTTCATATTTTAATTATAGCAGAGAAAAAATAATTTATTGATTAAATTGGTTCATCGCCCTCTCGCGACCTTCCAAAATTAGGGTGGAAATAGCCTCGCTTATTTTTTTAAAATTCTTTTTCATAATTTCCATTTCAGCCGGTTTAAATTTGTGCAGAATAAAATCAATCACAGCCTTCTCCCCCTCCGGTTTTTTGGCTCGGCCTTTAGCGGTAGCCGGAGAAACTCCGATCCTTATCCTCACAAACTCTTTGGTTTTCACAGCTTTAACTACTGAATCAAGTCCTTTATGCCCACCGGTGCCCTTATTATAAGAAATCTTCATCGTACCGATTGGTAAATCAATATCATCATGAACCACAATTAAATTTTCCGCCACTTTTTTGCTTTTTATTATTTTGGCCACCGCCTTGCCTGAATTATTCATGAACTCGTTTGAATGAATAATTTCAAATTTTTCTTTCTTGCCCCGCGAAGCTTCAGCGAAGTGGCGGTCAAAAAATTCCACCGCTTCTCTTCCTGTATTATGACGTGTCCCCACGTACTCCTCTCCCGGATTGCCCAAACCTATGATATAAAACATAAAATTTTGAATTAATTGCTATATGTAATATAATGACTTAAATTATGGAAGAAAACAACCAAATTGAAACGAAAAAATCTTCTTTCTGGGAACTGGTGCGTTATGCGGTAATCGCATTACTTATAGTTGTCCCTTTCCGTATTTTCGTTGCTCAGCCTTATGTGGTGGAAGGCGCTTCTATGGACCCGACGTTTAAAAACGGCGACTATCTTATCGTTGACCAGTTAAGCAAAAGATTTGAACTGCCGGCGCGCGAATCGGTCATTATCATAAGATATCCCAAAAATCCCTCGACATTTTTCATAAAAAGACTGATTGCTTTTCCGGGAGAAACCGTTGAAATAAAAAAAGGTAAAGTCACCATACTTGAAGTGGATGGTAAAACTAAAATTGAACTAGATGAACCTTATATTATTTACAGCAAAGATGAAAATTTTTCCGCCAAACTTGGGACCAACGAATATTTCGTAATGGGCGACAACCGAGCCGGCAGTTCCGATTCCAGAATATGGGGAGCCGTACCCGGAGAATATATAATCGGCAAACCGATACTGAGGCTTTTACCGCTCAATAAAATAGGCATTTCTCCGGGAACATTTTAATCATTATGACAGACCAAAAACCCATTCCTGACAGAGAAGTTAAAGAAATAACCGAAGCAAATAAAATCGCAAGATTTTACGGTTTTCGGTCAATCATTTCCCCGGCTATAGAAAAAAGGGATTTCGACTGCGTCAAAGATTTCAACAAGTCCGGCTATCCGCAAGAGAAAGCGGCGCTTTTGCGTATGTATTTCGAAGAAAAAATGATGTCCGGTTCTCAACCTTATCTGTTTTATTGCGAAAGACCTTTCCCTGGTTCCAAAGAAAAGAAAAAACCTCTGCGTCTGGAAAGTTCCATTATTTCCATGGGTTCTTCCAAAAGTGTTTGTGAATGCCTTTCTATTCAAGCTGGTATAGATATACTCCACGAAATAGGTCACAAAAATATAGAAGTCCGGATAAATTCGGTCGGAGACAAAGAGTCTATGAACGAGTTCCAGAAAAAAATAACGGCCTTTGTCAGAAAAAACTTCAATGTTTTCCCGGCGGACTTGAGGCAAGCCAGTAAAAAAGATTTGTTTGCGATATTGAAAGAAAACAAATGCGACTGGCAAACCTTCCAAGACGAATGTCCCAAGTCCATAGACTTCCTGTCGGAAGCCAGCCGACTGCATTTCAAAGAGGTTTTGGAATTTTTTGAGATTATGAATATTCCTTACAGCATAGACCATCATTTGGTTGGCGACACGGATATCGGTTCCGAAACCATTTTTTCCATAAAAGACATATCTGAAGAAAAAGATTTGGCCTACGGTTTTTGTTTCAACCGGTTAGCCAAAAAAATAGGTTATAAAAAAGATTTGGCTTGCAGTATTTTGAACATTTCAACCCATCTTAAGAAACCGCTGAAAAAAGTGAAAGCCAGGTTCGTAAAACCTCAATTTTATCTGGTGCAATTCAGCCCCGAAGCCAAATTGAAAAGCTTTATTATATTGGAAGAGCTTTATAAAACCGGAGTAAATGTTTTGCATTCCATAGCCAAAGATAAATTGAGCAGCCAGATAAACACAGCCGAAAATTCCGGCGCTCCTTACATAATCCTTATTGGCCAAAAAGAAGCTTTGGAAAATTCCGTAGTTTTGCGCAATACCTCCACCCACGCCCAAGAAATCATACCCATCTCCTCCCTTGCCTCCCGTGTCAAAGAGCTGATTAAAGATTTATAAAATTACAACACATCTCAAACTGTCAAAGGGCGACTTTGACATAGGTGGGGTCGGTGAGTTTTGCATAAAAAATAAAGTGTGATAGGATATTTGGCATGGCAGTAAACGTAGAAATAACCAAAAACGGCAACGATAACAATCTTGGCCTCATAAGGAAATTTACCAAAAGAGTACAGGGCTCGGGCATTTTGTCTAGGTTAAGAGGCCGAAGATACAGCGTAAGAAAACCTTCGGAATATGTCAAAAAGAAAAAAACTCTTAAAAAAATATCTGAAAGAGCCAGGATCAGGGACCTTATCAAAATGGGCAAAATGCCCGGCACATTAGAGTAATTCAAAGATTGAAAATTAAAAGATTGAAAGATTCGGAAGTACAGAAAATAAAAAGAGAGATTTTAGGAAAGCAATACGAGCTTTCTTTTGCTTTTATAAGTAAAAATAAAATAAAAGAGCTGAATAAAAAATATCGCCAAATAGACGAACCTACTGATGTGCTCTCTTTTCAACTTGAAAAAAACCTGCCCGACGGCAAGGCGGGTGTCGGGGAGATTTTGATTTGCCGGAGCTTAGCCAAAATCAAAGCGCCGAAATTTGGTATGACCTTCCCCGATTACCTCCTGTTTTTAGTTATCCACGCTGTTTTGCATTTGAAAGGCTTGGTCCATGGTGATAAAATGGAAAGACATGAGCTCACGTATCACAGCAGGTATAGACGTAGGAACTTACGAGGTTAGAGTTGTCGTTACCGAACACGGTGATGAAAATTATTTGCCTAAAATAATCGGCACCGGTAGAAGTGAATCAAAAGGTCTCCGGCACGGATACATTATAAACACTGCCGATGTTACCAAGAGTGTGAGTTTGGCTTTACGGCAAGCCGAAAAATCTTCAGGCATCAAAATAAAAAGAGCCTTCGTTTCCATAGGAGGCGTCGGTTTGTCGGGTATAAATTCCCAAGGTTCGACTATCATCGGCCGGGCTGACCAGGAAATCACGGATACCGATATAGAACAAGCTCTTGCCATTGCGGAAGAATCCATTCCCAAAACTCTTTTACAAAACCGAAAAATAATATATACCATTCCCGTTTTGTGGAAAATAGACAGCAAACAGGTTTTGGGCCGGGTGCTCGGTATGAAAGGGGTGAAGCTTGAAACCAAAGCTCTTTTCGTGTCTTGCATTGAATCTCATCTTGATGATTTGGTCCTGGCAGTGGAAAAAGCCGGAGTGGAAGTCACCGATGTGGTCGCCTCGCCTATCGCGGCGAGCTTCGTTACTCTGACCAAAAGTCAGAAAATTGCCGGCTGTGTGCTAGCCAATATCGGCGCTGAAACCGTATCCATCGTGGTATTTGAAGATAACATACCGATATCTCTGGAAGTATTCCCTATCGGCGGATCAGACATCACCAACGACATCGCTTTGGGATTAAAAGTTTCTTTGGAAGAAGCCGAATCCATCAAACTCGGAGGTGTCACTACCACCAGTTTTTCCAGAAAAAAATTGGAAGAAATAGTTTCGGCGCGCCTCGGAGATATTTTTGAATTAATTGAAGCTCATCTAAAAAAAATCGGCAAATCCGGAATTTTGCCGGCCGGCATCATCATCACCGGCGGTTCTTCTTCTATCGGCATCATTGAAGATTTGGCTCGCAATTTTTTGCGTTTACCTTCTCGCATCGCTTCCATAAACACCGGCAATGATTCGGCAACGCAAACCGGCAAATTCCAAATGAAAGATTCTTCCTGGTCTGTGGCTTACGGTTTGTGCATAATGGGCAATTTACCCGATGAAGAAGAGAGGCTGGGTCTTAAAAAATACAGCCAAAACCTTTTGGGCAAGTTTTGGCAAGTTTTAAGGCGATTTTTACCCTAATTTTAAAACACAAATATGGATTTTAACAAGTTTTGTAATTTTAAAACTTCTTTGCTAGTATAGTCATTATGCCTCAAATAAAACCAGAAATAGAAGTATTTGCCAGAATAAAAGTCGTAGGCGTCGGGGGTTCCGGCAGAAATGCCATCAACCATATGATTAACTCCAAAGTGCGCGGGGTAGAATTTATCGCCATAAACACAGATGCTCAAGATTTACATCATTCGGAAGCCAAAAAGAAAATACACATCGGGAAAAACTTGACTCGCGGCCTTGGCACCGGCATGAATCCGGAGCTCGGTAAGCGCGCCGTTGAAGAAACCAAAGAAGAAGTCCAGGAAGCCCTGAAAGGCGCTGATATGGTCTTCATCGCCTGCGGCATGGGCGGAGGCACCGGTACCGGCGCCGCGCCGGTCATCGCCCGCACTGCCAAAGAGCTGGACGCTTTGGTCGTCGGAGTAGTCACCAAACCTTTTTCATTTGAAGGCCAGCAAAAAATGCGACTAGCGGAAGCGGGTCTCGAAGAACTCCGCCAATCGGTTGACGCTTTGGTAGTGATTCCGAACGACAGACTGATGGCCACCATTGATAAAGAAACCACCGCCAAAAATGCTTTTGCCATATGTGATGATGTGTTGAAACAAGCGGTTGAAGGCATCTCCGACCTTATCACTATGCCAGGTATTATAAATATTGATTTTGCCGATGTGCGCGCCATTATGGAGGGCGCGGGCGGCGCACTTATGGGTATTGGCCGAGCCAGTGGAGAAAAAAGGGCCGAGGAAGCCGCTAAACTCGCTATCAACTCTCCCCTGCTTGAAGTTTCCATCAACGGCGCCAAGGGAGTGTTGTTTAGCATCGCCGGCGGTGACGACCTGACAATGTTTGAAATACACGATGCCGCCAAACTTATCACCGAATCGGTTGACCCTAATGCTAAAATAATCTTCGGTACGGTGAGAGACGACAAACTTAAAAAGGGCGAAATTAAAATCACCGTTATTGCTTCCGGCTTTCCTGAAACTTACATGAAGAAAAATCTGTTCGGGGATAAGGAAGAAGAGGGTAAAGGCAAAATATTTAATTCCGTCTTTAGAAACGAAAAAGCGGAAAAGAAGGAAGAGAAGGAAAAAGAAGAAGAGAAAAAACAAAATATTATAGACGATGATGACGAATGGGGCGCTGTGCCGGCATTCCTTAGGCGTTCAAAATTAAAATAGACCCCACCCCGCATACCTTCGGTATGCCGCCCCTCACCTTGTCAAGGTGAGGGGCAAGACGTCGTAAGACGGCTGGGGTGGGGTTTTGAGTATTAAAAATTTTCATATATAATACAAATATGAATTACGAACTTATAATCATGGGCGGTGGACCAGCTGGATCAGCAGCGGGTGTTTATGCAGCGCGCAAGCAGATTAAAACTTTATTAATCGCTGAATCTTTCGGTGGCCAGTCGGTTGAATCCAATGAAATCCAAAACTGGATAGGCACTCCAGCCATTTCCGGCATTGATTTGGGCAAAAAATTAAAAGAACACGTCAAATTTTATGCTG
>CAYICK010000028.1:0-7999 GCA_964361905.1 uncultured Candidatus Saccharibacteria bacterium
CATTCCGCCAATGCGATATCGCTCTCTTGCTTGCCCAGCGAAGCTTCAGCGAAGTTGGGGGTTTTTTCCAGAAAATTAAAAAAATTAAGCATTATCTCAAACAAATCGGTATGAGCTTCCTCTTCGTCTACCAATTTTTTTATCAGATTCAATATGTTGCCGATAATTTTAAGCTTTTCCGGTTGATTTCTAAAGGTTTCAAATAAATTTTTATCACTTCTTGCACTAACCACTCGCCAGCCACTTTTGCCGCGAACCAGAGAAAACTCTCCCGAAGAAAAATCCTGCGAGGCGGCTCGCAATTTGGAGTGAATATTCCTGCCACCCTGCACCCGAGCGGAGAGCAAGCCGAAACTTTCGGTGAAAATATTGACCCTACGGCTATCACCGCTCTCTGTTTTACCCCAAATAATAATGCCTCTGGTATGATGTTTGCGGTACATGAAAAATTAAATAGTTATTTAATTTTAATTTTCAATTTATAATTTCCCCGCCCGCCTTGCAATGCAAGGCATTGCGGGCAGGCAATTTCCAATTCAGAACCATCATTTTTTTCAAACCTGATTTCAGAAACATTGGTTGGTTTTTTAATTTCCAGAGCCACAGAATTTAAAAATTCTTTGCCTATTTCATTCGTTTCTACCAAAAGCTCTACGCTGTCTTGCGGTTTCAGATTTTTATTCTTTCGCAGTTCCTGCACCGCCCGCACAAAATCTCTTACATTTCCCTCTTTTTGGAGCTCCGGCGTAATTTCCGTATCCAATTCCACTTCTGTTTCTAAATCTTCTACAAATTCAACATCCTTTACATTCACTTCATCTTTAATCAATTCCAAATATTCCTCTCCCAATTTTTCCATCTTTTCTTCCTGCCCGACTTTGTCATTCAGGCGGGCTTTCAATCTTTTAATTTTCAATTTTGAGAGCGGTTGTCTCACTTTTATATTTGCAACCATTCTTTTTTCCAGTGCCAAAGACACGATTTTCCTTACTTCTTCCATATTATTTAAAACTTTTTCATCCACTTTCCCTCCTTCCGGCCATTCACATAAGTGCACGCTTTCTGGGTCTTTGTCTCTTTTTAACTTCAAATAAATCGATTCGGCAAAAAACGGCATGAACGGCGCCATAAATTTAGCCAATTCCATAAGGACGAAATGAGTGGTCGCCAAAGCGTTATTTCTGTCTTTAACATCTTCTCCTGCCTGCGCAGGCGGGGATTTAAACCTGTCTCTGGAACGACGGATATACCAAGTGGAGAAATCGTCAATAAAACTTAAAATTGGTCGCGCGGCGCTATCAATACGGCGCGCCTCGAGAGATTCGGTTATAGTTTTTTGAATTTCATCAAGCCTCGCCAAAATCCACTTATCCAAAATATGTTCAGAATTTTTTCCCTCTATTTTATCAACTCCATCATTACGGACATACATTTCATAAAAAGAAAGAATATTTTCGAGTTTTAAAATTACTTTTTTGGAAACTTCGTCCACCCCCTTTTCAGAAAAATTCAAATCTTCAGCTTTCACTGCCGGAGAAGACATGAGGTAATAACGCAAGCTATCTGCCCCATATTTATCTATAACATAAGAAATCTCGGGATAATTTTTTAAACTCTTTGACATTTTACGACCATCTTCGGCTAAAATCATACCGTTTACTATCACACTTTCAAAAGGGCTCTTTCCAAAAAGTCCAGCTCCCAAAACCAGCAAGTTATAAAACCATCCTCTGGTTTGGTCTAAACCTTCGGCGATAAAGTTGGCAGGAAAGAGTGAACTGTGTTTCTCTTCAAATTCTTTTTTGTTTTCAAAAGGATAATGGAACTGTGCATAAGGCATTGAACCCGATTCAAACCAGCAATCAAAAACTTCCGGTATTCTTTTCAGTTCATTCCCCTTCTCATCTACAGGTTTAATCTCATCAATATAAGGTCTATGCAAATCCAGTTCGTAATTTTGATTGTGTGGTAAAGGGGCAAAAGGTAATTCAACAATTTCAGCGTAATTCGGCTTCATCTCTTTGTATTTTCCATTTTTCACCGCATTTTCCAAACTCAAACCCTCAGATATAACACGTAAAATAGTACACGGAGCAATATGGCTCACCATCAAAATATTTTTATCTTTATATTTATTTTCTAGTTCATAAATCAGTTCTCCGACCCGTCTGCTAACCTCCGGCAAAATTTCTCCGCCCGCAGGAGCTTTTTCATATCTTTGATCATGCGCTTCAAATAATTTTGCATACTCTTCGCCATTTTTACTTTCAAAAGTGGCCCCAGTTTTCATTTCCCACAATCTATCATCTATTACAACATCTTCTTTAATACCAAGAGTTTGTTTAACTATTTCAGCAGTTTCTTGAGTTCTTAAAAATGGTGAGGAGATGATCATATCTATTTTTTCTTTATTTAGTTTTTTAGCGGAAATTTCTGCTTGTTTTTTGCCTCCATCGGTTAAATGATATATGTTATTCTTCAAATCCGAATTCATAACATTTTGAATATTTTTCTCCGATTCTGCATGCCTCATCACGAAATATTTGTTGCCGGATTTTTTGGTATGTTTTTTTAAATCTTCAATACTACCGATGACAGTGAGCTCGTTTTTATCATTTTCCCAAACCGGCAAAGGCGCTCCCCAATAACGAGATCGCGAAATAGCCCAATCTCTGGCGCCTTCAAGCCATTTACCAAAACGCCCCTCGCCTATTTCTTTGGGAGTCCAAGAAATTTTTTCATTGATTTTAATAAGCTTATCTTTTAAATCCGTCACTTTTACAAACCATGAAGTGGTAGCGTAATTTAGAAGCGGTGTTTCGCAACGCCAACAATGTGGATAAGAGTGAACTATTTTTTCTTTTTCAAAAAGTGTGCCGGCTTTGGCTAAGAATTTTATAATCTCTACATCGGCTTTTTGAGGATCATCTTTGGGTTTTACTTTTGTCCCCGCGAAATCAGCCACTTCTTTTTTGAAAGTGCCATCAACGTTTACATGCTGAATGAAAGGCAAATTTTCCGTCTTGCCCAAATTCATATCGTCCTCACCAAAAGCCGGTGCAATATGCACGATACCGGTGCCATCCTCGGTTGTTACAAAATCTCCATGATAAACTTTGAATCCATTTTTTCTATTCTCCAGTTCATCGTTATTATAATAAGAAAACAACGATTCATAAGATTTGCCCAAAAGTTTTTTGCCCGAAAACTCTTCTACAATTTCAAAATTTTCTTTCAAAACTTTTTCTGCTAAATTTTTGGCCATTATCAAAAATGCTCCATCTTTTTTTATTTTCGCATAAATTGTTTCTTTGTTTACTGCGAGCGCCACATTGCCAGGCAACGTCCAAGGGGTTGTTGTCCATACCAAAAAATATGTATTCTCTTCGTGGGCGACTTTAAATTTCACATAAACCGAAAGGTCAACAATATCTTTGTATCCCTGATTAACTTCAAAGTTTGAGAGTGTGGTTTCGCAACGAGGACAGAGTTGCATCGCTTTGAAGCTTTTATAAATCAAATCCTTATCATAAAGATTTTTGAAAGCCCACCAGACCGACTCGGTATAGGTGGTATCCATAGTCTTGTAATCATCTTCCATATCCACCCACCTGCCGACACGTGGAATAATTTTTTTCCAACTCTGAGCATAACGCATTACAGAGTTTCGGGCCGCATTATTAAATTTTTCTATTCCATAAACTTCAATATCTTTTTTTGAAGCAAGCCCAAGTTCTTTTTCAATCAAGTTCTCTACCGGAAGCCCGTGGCAATCCCAGCCCCATTTGCGAGCCACTTTTTTGCCACGCATCGTCTCAAAGCGCGGAATGACGTCCTTGATTGTCCCCGGCAAAATATGCCCATAATGTATAGGGCCGGTGGCAAATGGGGGACCGTCATAAAAAATAAATTCGCCTTTTGGCGCTTTTTTTTCAAGCGATTTCTCAAAAATTTTATTTTCTTGCCAAAATTTCAGTATTTCTTCTTCTTTTTGGGCTATTTTAGATTTTATTAGTTTTTCTTCGGCCATATAGAAAATATAACACATTTTGAGCTCTTTTCTAACCCCCTCCTTTCCTCCCCCTTATTTTAAGTGGGAGGTAACTAATATTTATAATTTAATTAAACTCTAGATCTAGTTGCGTAATTCCCTCCTTAAAGTAAGGAGGGTTAGGGAGGTTAGGATAAGATCTTTTTAGCGTCTTCAAATTCTTTTGGTAAAGGAGATTCTATTGTTATGTCTGTATTATCCGGTAATCTAAACTGTATAGAAAATGCATGCAACGCCAAACGGTCAAAACCTAAACAATTTTCTTTATTGCAAACTTTTGAAGAATATAATTTATCACAAACTACCGGGTGACTTATTGATTTCAAATGCACTCTGATTTGATGCGTCCTGCCGGTTTTTGGTTTTACTTCCAGATATGCAAACTTTTCTTTGTTATTTTCTCCTTGAACTAATACTTCATATTCAGTGACTGCTTCGCGCAACTCTCCTTTGGCGCCATGTTCGGCAGACCACTTCCTAAAATCACTCGCGCTTCGGCCTATAGAATTATTTATCACTCCTTCCATTTTGTCCTTAGAAAAATTCCCCCAAACTACGGCATTGTAAATTTTTTGAACTTTTCTGTTTTGAAATTGTTCTTTGAGATATGCGTGAACTTCTTTGGTTTTAGCCACTATAATCACCCCGCTAGTATCTTTATCAAGTCGATGCACGATTCCAGGCCTTTTTATTATTTCTCCATTTTGCAAAGTTTGCTCCTCCCCCACCTCTTTCAAATCAGGATAATTTTCATTTATCCAATCAGATAAAGTTTCTTCCTTGCTTCTGCCATCACCGTGCACCAAAAGCCTGCTTGGTTTATCCAGCGCCAAAATATACTCATCTTCATATAAAATTTTAATTTGCATGCTTATACTATGCCATAAAATATGTTATATTGTAACGACTGCGCGGTTAGCTCAGTTGGTAGAGCGCGTCATTTACACTGACGATGCCGGGGGTTCGAGCCCTCCACCGCGCACCCATTGCTCCCGTAGTTCAATGGATAGAACGAAAGGTTTCTAACCTTTTAATGAGGGTCCGATTCCCCCCGGGAGCGCATAAAACATTTTTACCCGATCAAATGCCAAGCGAGAAACATCGGAACGAGGACGAGAAGACGTCTTCTATCCAAGTTTGATACTTCCTATAATCTATAGTGAGGGGTCTTTGGGTAAAGAAAATTCCTGATTTACAAAATTATTTCTTTTGAGAATAGCATCTTTGAGTTTATCTATGTTTATCAAGCTTTCATAATTTTCTGAAGATACCTGCGCCTTGTAAGTACTAAAATATTGCTGATACAAAAATTGAAACCCGATAAATGCAGTGACCAGAAGTATCACGAAACCCACACTCAAGCTTGCAAACCAGAACTTTTCAATATCAAAAATGGGGGGCCTCAAAGATTTTAATTCGGGTAAACGGTTTTTTTTAAGTTTTAAAAAAGTAAATTTCATTTTTCTCTAAAAATAATAAACTCGACCGAACCCGACCATTGTCCGGCGGTGGTGGCATCCAAATTAACACGGTTTATTGATACTCCGAAAGGCAATTTTTCCAGTTTGTCTATAAAAGATAGCGTGTTTCCCCAAGAACCCCCCATTTTCATTCTCACCGCCACATCTTCTTTGGAAGGAGAGCCCCCTTGTCCGGTTTTGATATTTATGGAATCAATACTGGATTCCACGCCGGAAGCTCTGGCGGTTTCTTCTATTTGTTTTATAAATTTTACCTCATCCCCTTTTTGAATGAAGAAGTCTCTTAATTTTTGAATTATTTCTTGATTTGTCTCAACTATTGATTTGATGGTTGAAAGTTTTTCTTCCTTATAAGATTGTGATTCCGAATCATTGTAAAGATTTTCCAATTTTTTTGTTTCTCCAAAAACCATAAACAAAGCGCTGAAATAAATAATAACGCTCAACAAAACGGCGACAACGGCTAATCTCACGGTTTTATTTTTTGGAATCCAGTTTTTCATTTATTGTTTTTAATAAAAATATTCACAGAAAAAGGCAGATTTTTGTCTTTGGTCAGATTGGAAACTGGCACATCGGCGGATAAAAACAGGTTGGACTCTTTTAAAAGCGTTGAAAACTCCACCAAAGAATCTCTGTCAAGCGCCACACCGGAAATTAAAATACTGGCGCCTTTTTTTTCATTATAGATTTGGTCTTTTTCAAATGAGATAGAGTTCAATTTAACTCCGGCCGGCAAATATTTTATTATTTTGAATAAAGAATCTGTCACCAACACATCATTGCCTACGGATTGTAAAGATTGCAATTTTGAGTTTATTTCTCCCGGCAAACTTAAAATCTGTTTGCTTTCGGATTCATCTTTTATTTTTGATGAATAATTTTCGGAAATAGTGTTAGAAATATTTCCTAAAATCAAAAAATAAGACGGTATGAGCATAATGAGACCTGCTAAAAAAGCTACGGATATTACGAAAGACCCCAGAATCAAAGAGCGGAGCTTCAAACCTTTTTTCAAATCCTCTTTTTCTATGGTCGGCAATAAATTCATTTTTGATTCGTTTATATTATCTCGGATAAAGCCGCACCGATCGGTCCAGCGAAACTTAAAGACTTCTCATAGGGAATGTCCGGCAGATGTTTGTCTATTTCAAAAACATTGGTCCATACGTTTGATAATTTCACGTCTTTAACGCTGCCGGCAGAATCTATTATCGCCTCAACCGCTTTTTTGGCATATTCAAATTCGCCGCAAACTAAAACCGATTCTATCGGCTGATTTTGATTTTCGCCGTATTTCAGACAATATTCCAAAAATCTTTCATATTCATCTAAAAACTGTTTTTTATAATCCCCCTCCAAAACAGATCTCAAGGTAGAAAAAACCACCAAGCCGTTTTTGATCATGTAGATTCCAATTCTGTTTTCTCTGGCATGAATAATACTTAATGTTCCGTGGTGTTTATTTGAAAGAAGAGCGTTGGCTATAGCCTGAGACTCGTGGATGCACCCCACAGGCTCAAATCCGGCCTTGCGAAGCGCTTCTATAAATTTTTCCACTTCTTGTTTAACGCAAGCCGCCACCACTACCGAGGCTTTAAATTCCGAATCGGATTCGGTAATTTGAGTCGGCACAAAATCAAAAACCGCATCACTAAGAGAGAGCGGCACATTTTCTTCTATAACGAAGGCGACGCTTTCTACGGCATTGCCTTTGGCACTTACCGGTATGGAGGCGGAAAAAACATAAGTCAGTTCGTCGGGTATAGTGAAAAAAACAAAAGGCTGGTTGAAATCTTTCCTCATGGTGGAAAGTTTTTTTACCATCTCGCCCATATTGATGATTTTGCCGTCAACAATTGTTCTTTTTTCTATCGGCATGATAGCGCTTTTCAAAAAAACTTTTTTTGATGCATTATTAAATAAGACCGCTTTGATGTTACTGTCGGAAAAAGAAACTCCAATGCACGATGGTTTTAAAAATTTTTCCGGCGGAAAGTGTTTGGACAAAAATCCGAATCTCATACCAAAATTATATCATACACCGGTTTTTATCAAGAAAGGATTGGAGGATAATGGCGGCGGCCGAGGCGTCATGCATCTCCGTCTTGCCCTGGATATGCTCGGCCTCTGCAGAAGTGAGAAATTCAGGTTCAAGAGATATTCTAAGTTTTGTTTTTTCTTCTAAAATTTTCTTGAACTCCTCTATTTGAGCCATTATTTTATTAGGTTCGCCTTTAAAATCTTTGGATTCTCCGATTACTATTTGTTCAGTTTTTTCTTTCTCTATTATTTCTTTTATTTTTTCTAAAAGCTTGCCGTCGTTTTGAGTGACGGAGTGAGGAAAGGCTAGTTTGCCGCCATCATCAGAAACCGCTATTCCTACTCTTTTGCTTCCAAAATCAATGCCTAAATATTTCATTTTATTTTATAGCTCAATTTCTATCTCATTTTTTTCTGCGTTTAA
>CAYICK010000029.1:0-7750 GCA_964361905.1 uncultured Candidatus Saccharibacteria bacterium
CAACATTTTGAACGATCGTTTTATTTGTATATAAGACAATTATACCGAAATTCGCGACCGCGAAAAAGTGTATAATTTCACATACACGAAATTTTTATTTTTTAGCCCTTCTCTTGTTGTAAGAGAAGGGTTGGGATGAGTTATTTCTTTTTTGCAATTTCCAGTCCCAATTCTTTGAGTTGTTTTTCGGAAATTTCGGAAGGAGCGTTCATCATGAGGTCCTTGCCTTCGCCGGTTTTGGGGAAAGCGATGACTTCGCGGATGTTCGGTTCGTTTTGGAGGAGCATCACGGTGCGGTCGATGCCCGGAGCGAAACCGCCGTGCGGCGGCGCGCCGTAAGTGAAGGCTTCGAGCATATGGCCGAATTTCTTTTGTTGTTCTTCTTCGGAAATCCCGAGGAGTTTGAAAACTTGTTTTTGCTCTAACTGGTCGTGGATCCTGATGGAGCCGGAAGAAAGTTCAAAGCCGTTTAAAACCAAATCGTAAGAGTTAGCGCGAATGCCGAACAAATCTTCGCCTTTCATAAACTTTTCTTTGTCTTCCGGTTTGATGGAACAAAACGGGTGGTGGGCAGCTGCGATGGAACCGTCATCTTTTTTTTCAAACATAGGAAAATCGGTAATCCAAGCGAAAGCCAGCTCGTCCTGATCTTCCTTATTTTTTCTTAGGTCTGGTTTGTCTGTTTTATATTTTTCCATCACTTCGGCAAATGTAAATCTTGGGAAAGGAGTTTCTGTAATTTTTTTGTTTGGGTAAAGAATTTTAATGAGTTCAATAAACATAGCCTCAGTATATTGCAAAACATCTTCTTGCCCAACGAAAGACATTTCAAAATCCAACTGGGTAAATTCCGGCTGCCTGTCCCCTCTTGAGTCCTCATCGCGCATGCATCTGGCAATTTGGAAATATTTTTCAAATCCGGCCACCATAGAAAGCTGTTTGAATTGCTGAGGTGATTGCGGCAAAACATAAAACTTGCCTTTGTATAAGCGGGATGGCACCACATACTCGCGTGAGCCTTCGGGGGTGCCCTTTATCATTATAGGAGTTTCAATTTCCACGAAATCGTTTCGGTGCATATAATCGCGGAAGAAAGAAATAATTTTGTCTCTCATTCGTATGTTGTTTTGCATTCTCTCACTGCGCAAATCCAAATATCGGTATTTCAATCTGGCATCTTCGTTTACCTCGGAGGTATCGGCAGAGATTTCAAAAGGCAAAGTTTCGGCTTTATTCAGCACTTCAATATTTTTTATTTCTATTTCTATATCACCGTTTAGGACTTCCGGATTTATATTTTTTTCAGGTCTTTTATTTACGATGCCGGTTACAGCCAAAACCCATTCAGTGCGAATTTCTTTGGCAATCTCTGATAGCTCACTTTTTGCTTGCCCCGCGGAGTCTTGACGAAGTGGGGGCAAAACGACGCATTGTACCAGTCCGGTCATATCGCGCATATCCATGAAAACCATTTTGCCTTGGTCGCGTCTGACATTGACCCAGCCTTTTATAACGACCTCTTGGCCGACATTATTTTTCAAATCTCTTATATAAATTCTCATTGCTTAATAATACCAACATTTAGCAAATTATTCACATTTGACTAATTTGTCTATTTAATTTACTCTACCTAACAGATTTGTGGAGGCGCGATATGGACCCATTAGGTTTTTTAATTGCATTGGCGGCCGTTTTGATTCTTTCTCACACAGCAAGAGCTATTTCACACCGATAGCTTTTCTCACCTGTTCCATTTTAAGGCCTGCTACCGAGCGGGCCTTATTCTTGCCTTCTTCCAAAACTTTATTTACAAAATCTAAATCTTTGGCCACTTCTTCC
The DNA here is from genome assembly GCA_964361905.1 of uncultured Candidatus Saccharibacteria bacterium. Lineage (GTDB taxonomy): Bacteria > Patescibacteriota > Minisyncoccia > Phycocordibacterales > WO2-35-19 > WO2-35-19. Next base: position 1,840 of record CAYICK010000029.1, read on the forward strand.
CTCTTTTCTCTCATCGGTTTTATGAAATTTTTCAGGTCTTCAATCAAAATGTCTTTCAGTACTTTATATTTGCCTTTATTTTCCTCGTAAATTTTTTCTAATTCACTTTCTGATTTTATAAGTTTATGAATAGCGTAAACATTTGCCGGTCGCTCCCCGCTTGAGTCAGTGACGATACTCATCACCGCTTTTTCTATCTCTTCATCGGTCGCGAAAAGCGGAATGGTGTTATTGTAGCTTTTACTCATTTTTTGGCCGTCGGTGCCAGGCACCGTTTCCACATCTTTCAAAATATAAGCTTCGGGCAGTTTAAATGTCTCTCCGAAAATTCTATTAAATTTTTCAGCGGTATCGCGGGCAAACTCTATATGCTGTTTTTGGTCTTGGCCGACCGGCACCAAGTCGGTATCATAAAGTAAAATATCGGCCGCCATCAGCATGGGATAATTAAAAGTGCCGACATTTATATTTTCTTCACCGCCTTTGGCTACAGCGTCTTTGTAAGCGTGGGCTCTTTTCAAATATGGCAATGTGGTGATGGCATCAAATATCCAGCAAAGTTCGGTATGTTCGGAGATGTCGGATTGTTTGAAAATAATGGATTTTTTAGGATCTAAACCTATAGCCAAAAAGTCGATGATTACATCTAAAGTCAGTTTTTTCATTTCCTCGGCATTTTGGATGAGGTTGAGCGCGTGATAATCGGCAATGAAGAAATAACCTCCTTGGTGCTCGTTTTGGAGCTCTACGAATTGCCTCATAGCCCCAAAGTAGTTACCGATATGCGGCCTGCCGGTTGGTTTGACTCCTGAAAGGATTGTTTTACTCATATATAAAATAATACCAAAAATCGGTTAATTTGCACACCACAAAGCAAATATGGAGAGAGGCAGAAGTCTTTCTGAGTTTTCCTGTTTTATAGCTAATTCTCCACATTCGATAGTACCGTTTAAACCTTTAACCATATCGGAAAGCAAATTAGAAAGAGACAAAGAAGAGAGTTCGGTCGAGTACATGTTGAAAATTACAAACAAAGGCTGGTCGCTCAAAATTTGGCGACAAGATTCCAAAAGTTCCGGCAATTGTTCTTCTATTTTCCAAACCTCACCCTTCGGCCCTTTGCCGTAGCTTGGCGGGTCCATAATGATGGCATCGTATTTTACTCCTCTACTTTTTTCCTTTTTTATAAATTTAATGACATCGTCAACAATCCATCTGATTGGCGCGTCTTCCATACCTGAAAGTTTTTGATTTTCTCTGGCCCAATCAACTGATTGCTTCGACCCATCGACATGAGTGACTCTTGACCCTGTTTTTGCGAGGCCGAAACTTGTTTCAACACGGCAAAGGCTCGCTTTTGCCGCTACCAAACTAGCGATACCTGTATAGCCGAAAAGATTCAATATATTGAGTTTTACACTTGCATCTTGTGTCTCGTGATTTTTGATCCTTTCCGCAATGTATCGCCATTGCGAAAATTGTTCGGGAAAGATTCCGATATGTTTTGAACTTCCTTTATATTTTATTTTCGCTTTTATGCCACCCATACCAATATCTATGACTTCTTCCAATCCTGTTTTTACTCCCTGCCATTCTGAATCTGGTAATGATTTATCCCACCAAGCTCTCGGCTCGGCTCTTACAATTTTTACACCCCCAATTTCTTCCAGCTTTTGCTTATTTCCTGAATCCAGTAGCTTATAACCCCCTGTTTCTCCCACCCAAATTTTGATTGAATTTTGCATAACAAAACAATACCAAAAATAAATAGCATTGTCTCTATTAGACGCTGAGCGTTTAGTATAGATTATTTTTAAAAAGTGTGTTACAAAAACAAGCGGACGAGGCGGAGATCTTCGTAAGAGTATTTGGAACCGAGCAGGTCTTTGACTGGGGCGAGTTTGTACCTCTCGCCCTCACTGACGCCGACTTTGCGGAAAGCGTTGTAAATTTCTTTGAATTTGTTTTTGGTGATGCTGCCCCTTAAATTATAAATATTATAATTTTGATTTTTCTCTTTTATTTTTTCTATATGGTCTAGAATGGTGCCGAGCTTCAGTCCCCTTTCTTTAACAATGTCTTTTAAACTAAGACCTTCATCTAGCATCTTTTTGGTTTCGCTCACGGTGTCCAACTTTTTTTCTTTAGGCTTCTCCCTCCTTATTTTTTCAGCAAACTCCCCGTGCATCTTTGAAAGCTTTTCTTCACCCATAGTATTTATATGGAAAGCGTTGGTTTTGGAGAGTTCTTTGAATTTGTTATCCAATTCCAAAACTTCCTCGTTAACTTGCATGGCCATACCATTGAGGCCTTTGATAGAAAGCCCTTCAAGCGAACGTACTCGCGATAGCGCCACATAACCCATGCCTTTTTCAAATGAGCCCGACAAATCAACTTCCGCGGCATCCAAGGACATTCCTTGGCTTTTGTGGACTGTGATAGCCCAAGCCAAACGGAGAGGATACTGTATTATTTCGGCTTTACTCCTGCCATCCTCTTCTATGCGCCAAACCTCTCTCTCTGCATCTATAATTTTACCCGAAAGAGTCTTGATTTGTATTTCTTCAAAACCACATTTGATCACCGTGCCGAGTGTGCCATTGACGAAGCCCTCTTCAAAATTGTTTTTAACAAACATTACTTTAGCGCCGACTTTGAGACGCAGAACTTCAGGCGCCAGACAGCTCTTTTTTAACGCTTCCACAAGAGGCTTCCTGCCCCTTTCCTGCATTTCGTATTCGTGAGTTTTGCCGGAGATTTTTGAAAGCTTTGCTTCATTTTCGGCGTTTACATTTTTATTATGAGAATAAAGTTTGGTCGGTTCTATCTCTACGTTTTTATCAAATCTTTTTTTTAGGATTTCCATTATTTCTTCAGAAACAGTATTTTCTCTTATGGAATTCAAAACTTTCAAATATTCCACATCACTTTGACGATGTTGCTCGGAAAGATAGCAAATTTTGAGTTTGAGATTTTTCCAAGACTCGGAATGAAAGGCAAAAAAAACTTCTCCCTCCCCCGCTCGCCTCACCGGTGGCAGTTGGAAAAAGTCTCCGCAAAAAACCACCTGCATGCCGCCAAACGGTTCCGGCGAGTTTTTTATTTCTTTAATTACTTTATCAATAAGGTCAAGACGGTAGTGGTGAAGCATCGATATTTCATCCAGCACCAAGACCGAAGCTTTTTGGATTTTATTTTTGATATGTTTTTTCTCGGCGATTTCGGCAAGCTCGCTTTTAGAGAGACTGTCTTTGATACCTATGCCGCTCCAAGAATGTATAGTCACACCGCCCATATGGGTGGCGGCTATGCCGGTGGAAGCGGTGATGCCGATTGAAGCATCAAGGCTTTGCAAATAATTTATATATTCGCGCAGGACGTAAGTTTTGCCGCTGCCGGCCGCACCGGTGAGGAATACGTTACGTCCTGTCTTTAAAATATCCAAAGCTTCTTTTTGAGTCATTCTGCTATTCTAGCAATTTTCTTTATCTTTATCTCCCTCCAGAAATGGGAGTATCCTGTTGAAAAATTATCTTAAACCTAAGAAATAATTACGCGTATATAGTTTTTCTTTCCTTGGCGCAAGAGGATAGAACCATCGGTCAAATCTTTTTCTGTCAAAGCCATTTCAACTGATTCAACACGAATCTCATTTATATATGCACCACCTTGCTCAATAAGCCTCTTCGACGTCCCTTTGCTTTCTGCCAATCCTGCGAGGTTGAACAAATCAACAACTGATATGCCTTTTTTAAAAAGTTCTGTGTCTATTTTTATGCTGGGGATATCCTCGTGATTTTTTGCATCCGAACCAAAAAGCGATTTGGAAGCATCACGAGCCTTTATCGCCTCTTTTTCGCCATGGGTAATTACTGTAGCCTCAAATGCCAACTTACTTTTAGCTTCGCGGATGTCACCGGCACAGATTTCAGAAATTTCTTCCAAAGGCAAAAATGTAAAGATTTTCAAATATGTTTCAACATCGCGGTCATCAACATTTATCCAGTATTGATAAAATTCATAAGGCGAAACTTTTTCCGGGTCAAGCCAAAGCGCGCCAGCCTCGGTCTTACCCATTTTTTGGCCGGAAGCGGTGGCAAGAAGAGGAAAAGTCAGGGCAAAAACCGGCTTTTGTTCAACTTTCCTCACCAAATCGACTCCGGCCAAAATATTGCTCCACTGGTCATCGCCGCCCATTTGGAGTTCGCAACCTTTTTCTCGGGACAGAACCAAAAAATCGTAAGCTTGTAAAAGTTGGTAATTAAGTTCAAGGAAAGATAATCCGTCTTCCCTCTCCATTCGCATTTCATAGCCTCTGGCTTTGATCATTTCGTTAACCCGGAAATGTTTGCCGATGTCACGCAAAAATTCAATGTAATTGAGAGGCAGAAGCCACTTGGCATTATTCTGAAGCAATGCTTTATCACCGCTAAAATCGATATAATTCTCAAATTGCTCCAGCAATTTCTTGCCGTTGGCCTCTATCTCTTCTTGTGGCATAATCCGGCGAGTTTCGGTTTTGCCGCTGGGGTCGCCTATCATAGTCGTGCCGCCGCCCAAAAGGCAAATCGGCAAATGGCCGGCTTTTTGGAGATGAGCCATGGCCATAAGGGAGACGACATGGCCGATATGCAGGCTGTCGGCAGTAGCGTCAAAACCGACATAAAAAGTCATCGGTCCTTCCGAAATTTTCTGTCGTAAAGCCGCTTCGTTTGAGCATTGCTTTACGAATCCCCTATCCTGTAAATTTTGGTATGAGTCCATAATGTTTCTACATTATAAAGCATGTGTTTATTTTGTATACTCTTGACAGAATCACTATTAATAGTATTGTATAGATAGAAGTAAAATCTAAGGAAGGAGGTATAAAAATATGGGAGTTTATCGGAAGTGTCCAAGGTGTGGGAACGATGAAATCGGTGACGGTATTTGGACTTGCCGGAGCTGTGGATGTGTACATTGTGAAGAATGTGATCCCGAAAATGGAACCTGTCCAGAATGTGGTGGTCATGTCGACAAGGTAGGTTACATAGAAGAAGAGGAAGATGGTGAAAGCGATGATGACGCAACTTATCAAAGCTGTCCAAAATGTGGCAACGAAGAAGAAGGCGCTGGTATTTGGGAATGTAAGAGTTGCGGTTGCGTCCATTGTAAAGAATGTGACCCTGAAAATGGGCAGTGTCCAAACTGCAATGGCCATGTCAGAAAAATAGGTCGCATAGGAGAGGATTGAATCTGTTACAAAATCCGCCTGTTACCAATAATGGTATGGGCGGATTTTTTCATAATTTTCTATTTTTTACAAATTATATATGAACAATTTTTGACATAGCTTGGAATGCTTATTTTTAAGGTCTACAATGTTTGTTGGTTTATAAGATTCTATTTCAAAATCACAAGAAATAACAAGTGTGCCGGGTTTGCATTGTTTTTTTATATTTTCAATAAGTTTATTAACAGCTTTTGGGTACAAATAAAGAAAAATATGAGTGGCATCTGATATATTTGTTTTAAAAATATCTTCCCTTAATATTTTAATTTGTTTATGTTTTCCAGTGAAAAATTTTGCCAAAAGGTATGGGAGATAAGCAACTTCTACTCCCACAGCTCTTATATTCGGTTTTAATTCAACTGCTCTTATGAGGATACGAGCATCGCCACATCCTAAATCATATAGAACACTTTTGTTCGTAAGTTTAAGATTCTCAATAATATCATCAATTATTTCATTAGTTGTTGGTATAAATGGAGCATCGGTAAAAAATATTTCAGTGATTTTAAAAAATGTCAAAAAAATAAAAATAATCAAAGCCAGAAAAATAAAACAAGACAAAATAAACAAAATAATAAGCATATTAAATTATTTATGCAGAGGCAGTTCGATGGTGAAGGTGGTGCCGTGGCCGAGACC
>CAYICK010000030.1:0-7276 GCA_964361905.1 uncultured Candidatus Saccharibacteria bacterium
TGGAATATTCCAGTGACAACCACCGAAATAATGGAAGGAATGGAACCGCTCGGAGTTTCCGGCAAGGGGAGCCGTGGCACATTGACTTATGTCGGCCCTTGTCCTCCTGACAGAGAACACCGATACTTTTTCAAAATCTATGCCCTGGATTCAGAACTTGATTTGCCGGAAGGATCAAATAAATTGGAGGTGGAAAGATTTATGAAGGGACATATTCTTGCCTCGACGGAATTAATGGGCAGATATAATCGCCCAATATGATTGACGCGAGAGGTACTATAACGTAGAGTTAAAATCAGGAAGGGAGAAACAAAATGGCAGCTAAACGAAAGACCAGTGATTTCTTTGATACAAATCCGGCTCTGGCAATGAGGCAGATGATGATAGCAAGAGACGAAGGGGAAGGACAAAATGTAAGAGAAAAACATGTTGCCGATGTCAGCCAGGATATAATGCTGGCTCACTCCCTTGGCGTACCTTGCGAAGATTGCCCATACAGTTTGGAATGCGGAAATAGTTTCGGGGGCGAACGAGATAGCCCCGGGTTTGGGCACAATTACAAAGAGAGTACCTGTCTTCTGAGAAGCTAAGCCGAAATAGGACAAACCGCGGCCTCCCTCACCAATGAGGGGGCCGCTTCTTTTGTAATTTGAGGTTGATTTTTTGGTAAAAAAAGAGTATAACAGAGAGGCATGAACAAGGACCGAGACCTGTCGGGACAAACAGGCGAAGACAACAGCAAAAAAGGGAAAGAAGAAACCACAGATGATGTGGTTTTTGATAGTGAAGAAGAAAACAACCCGATTACTCTGATAAAGAAACTGCGGGAAAAAATCAAAAAACTGGAAGAAAAAAATCAAGAATACCTTCTCGGCTGGCAAAAGGAAAGGGCGGACAGTGTAAACCTGCGCAGAGTATTAGACGAGGAAAAAAGAGAATTTGCAAAGTTTGCCAAGGAGGATATTGCTACCGAAGTTATTACCGTGTTGGATTCTTTTGAATCCGCGTTTAAAAACAAGGAAGCCTGGGAAAAAGTGGACAAAAATTGGCGCCAAGGAGTAGAATACATCCACTCACAACTTATAAACGTCCTGGGGAACCACGGTGTTTCCGTTATTTCCCCTCTCGGAGAAAAATTCAATCCACAAAGAGACGAGGCCATTGAAACAGAAATCGTGGGAAATCCGGAAGACGACCATAAAATATTGGAAGTTTTGAGTGTCGGTTATAAACTTCAAAACAAGATTATACGCGCCCCCAAAGTCAAAGTGGGGAAGTACAAATAAAAATTATAAATTAATTTTCAAAAACCATATGTCAAAAATCATAGGAATAGATTTGGGAACTACAAATTGCGCCGTGGCAGTGATGGAAGCCGGCAATCCGAAAATTATTGAAAACAGCGAGGGTGCGCGCACCACGCCTTCCATCGTAGCTATTTCCAAAGCCGGAGAAAGATTGGTGGGACTTTTGGCTCGCAGGCAAGCGGTAACCAATCCTCAAAACACGGTTTTCGGCATCAAGAGATTTATCGGCCACAATTATGACGAAGAAGCCGTGCAGAAAGATAAAAAGACCGTGCCTTTCGAAGTTTCCAAATCGGATTCCGGAGGAGTCTTGGTAAAAATGAACAGCAAAGATTACCGGCCGGAAGAAATCTCCGCTATGATTCTTTCCAAACTCAAAGCCGATGCCGAAGCCAAGTTGGGTGAAAAAATCACCGAAGCTATCATCACCGTACCGGCTTACTTCAACGACGCGCAAAGGAAGGCCACCAAAGATGCCGGGCAAATCGCCGGCCTGGATGTGAAGAGAATAATCAACGAACCGACAGCCGCCGCGCTCGCTTACGGCTTCAACAAAAAGAAAAACGAAACCATCGCGGTCTTTGACTTTGGCGGCGGCACTTTTGATATTTCTATTTTGGAAGTGGGTGATGATGTGGTAGAAGTTAAAGCTACAGACGGCGACTCGCATTTGGGCGGCAAAGACATCGATCAAAAAATCATCCACTGGCTAGCCAGTGAATTCAAAAAAGAGTCGGGTATTGATATCACCAAAGATCCGTTGGCTCTCCAGCGTTTGGACGAAGCCGCTGAAAAAGCCAAGATAGAACTTTCCACTGCCACCGATACTGAAATAAATATTCCTTTCATTACTTCCGATTCTTCCGGACCTCGCCATTTGCTTATTAAAATAAACCGCGCAAAATTGGAGGAGCTCGCTGATGAATTTATCCAGAGAGCGATGGAAATAACCAAACGCGCGATGGAAGCCAGCCCTTTCAAAATCGGAGAAATTAACGAGGTGGTTTTGGTCGGAGGCCAAACCAGAATGCTGAAATTGGTGGAAGAAGTGAAAAAGTTTTTCGGTAAAGAACCCAACAAAAGCATCAATCCCGATGAGGTGGTGGCACTCGGTGCCGCCATTCAAGGAGGAATTATTGGCGGGGATGTAAAAGATATTTTGCTTCTTGATGTTATTCCGCTTTCACTCGGCATTGAAACTATGGGGGGCGTGGCTACCAGACTTATAGACAGGAACACGACCATTCCAGCTTCCAAAGCTCAAACCTTTTCAACCGCATCTGACAATCAGACCAGCGTTGAAATCCACATTGTGCAAGGTGAGAGGCCACTCGCGAGTGACAACCGCACCCTCGGCCGATTTATTTTGGACGGCATACCGCCGGCACCGCGCGGTATGCCCCAAGTGGAAGTCAGTTTTGATATTGACGCCAACGGTATTCTGAGTGTCAAAGCCAAAGACAAATCATCCGGCAAAGAGCAGTCTATCAAAATAGAAGGCAGTTCAGGACTTTCCAAAGAAGAAATTGAAAAAATGCAAAAAGATGCCGAAGCTCACGCCGCCGATGACTTGAAGAAAAAAGAAATAGCCGAAGCCAAAAATTTGGCGGAGCAATTGGTTTATACCACCGAAAAAGCGCTCAAAGAAGCTGAAGGCAAAATCAGTGATGAAATAAAAAGGGAAGTAGAGGACAAGGTGAAAGAGCTCAAAGATGTAAAAGATAAAGATGATATTTCCGCTATAAAAACCGCCACCGAAAATCTCTCCAAAGAAATTCAAAAAATAGGAGAGTATATGTCCCACTCCGCTGAAGCTCCGCGGGATGAACAAAAGAAAGAAGAACCAAAATCCGAAGACCAAAAACCTCCCGAAGAAAGCAAATAAAAAAACAACGGGCTCATTAATAATTATGAGTCCGTTGTTCACTAATCACACATTGCTACCGTAAGCGGTGCGTAATTGTGACGAACAAAAGTATCAATCCTGCAGCAATTAGACCAGTGAAAAAGCCTCGTGTTCTTGACTGGTTTTTGAAAAATATTGGAACAACTAACCAGTTACCCAAAAACACTCCCAAGGCAAGCAACAAATAATCGGTTGACATTTCTCCACCTCCAATAACATTATATCAAATACTTAATTTTTGTCAAGGACCAAAAATTAAGTAGAAACATACAATGGCGACCATTGTATGTTTGATTTTTGTGTTATAATTTTAATATGAATAATAGAGATTACAAAGATTTTGCTCGGAATGAAATTTATCACATCTATAACAGGGGGGTGGGCAAGATGAATATTTTTTTGGATGAACAGGATATGCAAGTTTTCTTGTCCAGACTGAAAGAAAATTTGTTTCCAGAATTGGTAAAACATTCTGCCTCTTCTAAGTATGCTGTCAGAAGAAAAACTCTCCCGTCAGGTTCATACGATCTGATATCATACTGTCTGATGCCAAATCATTTTCATTTACTCATAAAACAGAATGGTGATATTTCCATAACCCAAATAATTCTAAAAGTGTGCACTGGCTACGCAAAATATTTCAATAAAAAATACAACCGCGTTGGTTCAATTTTTCAGGATAGATTCAAAGCGGTTAGAATTCATAAAAATAATCAACTTCTATGGGTTTCTTATTATATACATAAAAACCCCTCGGAAGCCGGATTAATCAAAAATTTGCACGACTACAAATGGAGCAGTTTTTTAGAATATGTTAAGAGAGTAAACGACCCAATTTGTAATAAAGATTTAATATCAGGGCAATTTCAGAAATCGAACAATTATCTGAATTATTTTAATGAGCAAGCGTTTGAAGATTACAAGAAAAACCTTATTTCCAAGCACGACTTGTTGATTGATTGGGAATGATATTACACCACACTTTTTAGTAATACAATGGCGACCATTGTATTTGTTAAATGTAACGATTTGAGAAACGAAACCGTCATATTTTACGCGGTTTCGTTTTTGTTAAAATGTGATATAATAGAGCCAACATGAAAAACTTTTACGACATATTGGGTGTAAATAAAAAGGCTTCAAAAGACGAGATCAAGAAGGCTTTTAGAACGCTGGCCCACAAATACCATCCCGACAAAAAAGGCGGGGATACCGAGAAATTCAAAGAAATAAACGAGGCTTACACAGTGCTTTCTGACGACCAAAAAAGGCAACAATACGATATGTATGGGCAAACCTTCGCCGGAGGCCAAGGCGGCCAAAATGGAGGCTTCCAGGGCAATTGGGAGGACATTATGAGGCAGTCCGGCTTCGATTTCTCGGGTTTTAGGGGCGGCAATCAGGGAGGCTTTTCGGCCGAGGGTTTTGACCTGGGCGACATTTTTGGAGAATTTTTTGGCGGCGGGCGCAGGTCTCGAGTTAAGCGAGGCAGAGATATTTCTATAGACATAGAACTGGAATTCAGCGAAGCGGTTTTTGGTGTTGAGAGGGTTGTGCTTTTAAATAAAATTTCGGTTTGTGGCGTTTGCAACGGCACAGGAGGAAAAAAGGGAACAGATACAATCACCTGTAATACTTGTAACGGCAAAGGTAAAATCCGCGAAATGAAGAGATCCATCTTCGGTTCTATTGAAGTAAGCAAGACTTGCGAGACTTGCGGAGGCACAGGCAAAGTACCAAAAGAAAAATGCCAAATTTGCGACGGTCTTGGTATTTTGAAAAAAGAAGAAGAAATAAAAATAAAAATTCCGGCCGGCATAGACAGCGGAGAAATGATTCGGCTTTCCGGCGCAGGTGAAGCGGTAAGGGGTGGCACACCGGGCGACCTCTATATCAAAACTCACATCAAGAAACACAAAGTTTTCCACAAAGAAGGCAATGATTTAATTATGAATCTGGAAGTCAAACTTTCAGACGCTTTGCTCGGAGCCAAAGTTGACATCCAAACTCTGGACGGGCTTTCAACACTCAATATCCCCGAGGGAATAAACACCGGTGACATTTTGCAAATCAAAGGCAAAGGTGTGCCGACCGCAAACAGAGGCCGGGGAGATATTTTGATTCATATCAAAGTGGCCATGCCAAAAAAACTTTCCAAATCCGCCCGCGAAGCTGTCCAAAAGCTCAAAGAAGAGGGATTGTAAAAATCCGAGTAAACCTTGATTATCATTCTTATTTTGTGGTATAACTAGAGCAGTGAAAATCTTGCTCTTTTTGTTTTTAGCAGTTCTCTGACAACCCAAAGAAAGGAACATTATGAAAAAAGCATTGCTTTTTGTTTTTGTTGTATTGTTTATTGTACTAACACCCTCTTTCTCTCCGCTCCAAGCCCAACAGCAAACACCGCTGGTTGCGGCCAACTCTGACGAATTCAAAAGTATGATAATGGCGCGTTATGACGGCAAGACAGTGGCTCCGGCCATAGACGGTTTGAGCGCCGGCGAATTCAAAAAAGCCGCATTCGGGATCGGCGCCGGTTCTGCCGGACTTTTGTGGTATCACTATCATGAAAGCGTGCCCATCCCCGACCGGCAACGAAGCAGTCCGCTCAAATTGCGGGGCAAAAAAACCGGCGACATGCAAAGCGTAGATGAGCGAACCTTCGCCGATTTGCAGTCCGGATTAAACATATCCGACCTGACTCGAGGCGAGTCGCTCAGAGTCTCAAAAATGTATGTTTTACATAACCGTGTCGATTTGGAGCTTGTGGTTACAAATCTCGGACATATGCGAGATATGGATATCAACAAAGCCAACACCCAAACCCGAAGGAGCGGCAACAACACGAGAATTACCGTCGGCAATTTCGGGCTCAAATTTTCTTTCTTCTTTGACCAAGACAAGGTCATGAAAGCCAATGATTACCAGACTGTCATTGCCGAGATAAACAAATACATCCTTCCGGAAGGAGAGGTCAAACAACTCCTCGAGGCCGAAAGTAACATCCAGATAGACATGGGCATGAGCGAAGATGCGGTTATCCAAAAATTGGGCAAACCGATGAAAACGCTCACAGTAGGCAATCAGAAATCTATGGCCTACAAAGATATGACCATTGTCTTGAAAAATGGCGAGGTCGCTGATGTTAAGCTCCAGTGAACCGGACCAAGTGCCCGGCAGTTACATACTGCCGGGCATTCTATTTTGAGACTTAAAGAATTTAGAAACTATGTTATAATAATCGGATTATGAAAAATGATAACAGTACAGCTGTTAAAGATGTTTCAGTGGCTCAGATAATGAGCCAGTTTTGGGGCGGAATTAAACCTGTCAAGGCCTTGTTTTTCCTTGGTTATTTATTTTTCTTTATTTCCCAACTGGTTAACATTTTCATTCCTATTTATTACAAAAACTTCTTTGATGTCATCAGTAAATCAACCGATTCGGAAGTTACCGCTCCGCTACTCGTACATATCGTGGTAATAATTTTAATTTTCCACGCTTTCAGCTGGTTGTTTTGGCGAGTGGGAATAAATTTGTTCAACATTATGGAAACGAAGGTGATGGCCAAACTCAAACAGAATGCTTTTGATTATTTGATCAAACATTCTTATACTTTTTTCGCCAATACATTCAGCGGCAGCCTTGTTCAAAGAGTTGGCCGCTTCAGCCGCGCCTTTGAATCTCTTGCTGATAGCCTCGGCTTCAACATTATTCCACTGGTCATATATGTCATCGGTTCCATATGGATTACGTGGTTTATAACACCAGTAGTTTCGGTCATCATCAGCATTTGGGTTATTGTAATCATAGCTTTCAGCATAATATTTTCCAATTGGAAATTGAAATACGACACGGTAGTGGCAGAGGCAGATTCAAAAACAACCGGCTATTTAGCCGATTCTGTCACCAACAATACAGCGGTTTCTTTTTTCACTGGCCACGGTCATGAATCCGAAGGCTTCCGAGGTGTTTCCAATGACCAGGCTAGAAAACAATTATTTTCTTGGCGCCTTGGTGATGTCACAGACGCGGTACAATCTCTGCTTATTGTTTTAGTAGA
>CAYICK010000031.1:0-5122 GCA_964361905.1 uncultured Candidatus Saccharibacteria bacterium
AGAATAAATAAAACTAAAAGTATTAAAAGCGGTTCCTTGGTATCTTTCATTTCACTTGTAAATTAGTTGATGTTTGGGGCAGAAATGAGCGCTTCTGCCTTTGATAACCATTCTCTCTATTATACCTCCGCATTTGGGTTTTGGGCAGATCTCTCCTTTTTTTCCATAAACTTTGTGGAAATCTTGAAAACCACCTTTGCCGCCGAAAGCGTTCCTATAATCCGACTTGGAATCGCCACCTTGTGCAATCGAGAATTTCAAAATTCTTTGCATTACTCTAAATATCTCTTTGAATTTTATTTCCGGTATTTTATTTGCCCCATAGAGGGGATGAATAGAAGTTTGCCATAGTATTTCATCAGAATAAATATTGCCTATGCCGGTGAGCACACTCTGGTCAAGAAGTGCGGATTTTATAGGAGCGCTTTTGGTGTGAAGAATTTCAAAAAGTTTTTTAGCGCTAAAACCGGGGTCAAGGGGGTCGGGTCCCAGTTTACCGACTGTGTCATGCAGATGAAGTTCGGCGGTTTTGCAAAAAGTGACTGAAGCGAATTTTCTCATATCCGCCAGTGATAAATTTTTATGGTCAGAGAGATTGAAAATAAGATGGATAAATTTATTATCAGGGTATAATCCGTACATTAAATTGCCGGTCATCTTCATGTGGACAATAATCGAATACCCATTATTTAAGTTTATCGAGATATTTTTGCCTCTTCTTTCCAAACTTTTTATTTTTGCTCCGGTAACTATCTTTTTAAATTTATTAAAATATTTTTTATTTTTTATATTTTGCCGGTCATGGTATTTGGCTCCAACATAAAAATCCGACCAGACTTTTTCAATAGTCTTGCCTATAATAACCCTTTTTAATCCTTCAACCGTCGTATGTACTTCAGGCAGTTCCGGCATTTGTATTTTTCAAAACTTTTTGTAATTCCTCTCTAGCGACTGTGGCGTCGTCCCACTCCAATTTGGTGCCGTTTGGACCCATTATGTAAGGGTCGGTGCCCTTGCCCGTTATCAAAACTGCAATTTTTTTATTAGCAAAGTTTTGATTTCGGGTTTGCCATTCTTTCGCCAAAGAAATAGCCGAGTTGATAGCTTCGCGTCTGTCCATAACTATTTCGCAAGGTTTTTTCTTTATACCCCTTCTTACATCCTCTACTATTTTTTCTGGGTCTTCATCGTAAGGGTCTTCGTTGGTTAGAAGTATTTGGTCGCAATATTTGTCTGCGATTTTACCCATCTCCTCTCTTTTCCATTTGTCACGGCCGCCACCGGTGTTGCCCAAAATACATATTTTTTTGTGGCTATTGTAGGTTTCGTAAACCACTTTGAGTGAATCGGGAGTATGAGCATAATCAACTACGACATCAAAATTTTGCCCCTCATTTATTTTTTCCATCCGGCCTCTTACGAAACTTATTTTCTCAAGGCTTTTTTTTATTTTTTCATCCGAAATGCCTATAAATTTGGCGTAAGCTATTGCTCCGAGCATGTTATAAACATTAAAGATACCCGGTAGTTTACTGTGAATGACGAGTTTGCCGATTTGGAAAGAAGAACCCTGGGTGTCGGCTTTTACCGCAGTGGTATCGTCAAGAGAGTAGGGGATTTTATTTTGTATATTTAAAGCCAAAAACTTTTCTGCTTCTTTGTCGTCTACATTTACAATAATTGTTTTGACTTTCTTATTTTCCAGTTCTTTAGCAATAGCAATTTTGGCATTCACATATTTTTCATAGGAACCGTGCGATTCTATATGTTCCGGCGCCAAGTTGGTGAAAATGAGGGCGCTCGGATAAATAAATTTATGCCTGAATTGTTTGGCGCCTTCACTTGACATCTCTATTATGGCGTGGGTGCATTCGGCTTCTACCGCTTCCCGCAAAAATTTTTGGGTGGCAAATCTGCCCGGCATGGTCATTTTGAGAAGGTTCCTTTCTTCCTTTTCTCCTATTTTAAAACGCAAAGTGTTTTGCAAGGCTGTTTTGCATCCGGCTGTTTCCAATATAGCATTAACTAACTCCGTGGTTGTAGTTTTGCCTTTGGTGCCTGTAACTCCTATTACTGTAAGTTTTCTTGAGGGAAAGCGATATATCAAAGCGCCCAAAAGTGCCAAACTGTAATGATAAGCTGGCTGAAAAAATTCAAATATAGGTTTGGGAATAAATTTTTTTATAAATCTCAGCATTCTATTTGCCCAAGTTTTTGAGGGCGTATTTTATTTTTTCATTTGCTCCGGCCAAATTTTTTGGCAATTTTTTTATGGTCTCTTGAATATCCCTGTCTCTATAACCAAGAGATTTAAGAGCTTCAAAAACATCTATATCTTCGTTTGAACCCGCTTCTCCCTTTCTGGTGTTTCCAAATTTACCATTAAGCTCTAAAACTATTTTTTCAGCAGTCTTTCTGCCTATACCGGAAATTTTGGTGAGAGATGAAGTATCATTGGTGGCCACCGCATCAATGATGGCTTTGGCTCCGGCTACTGAAAGTATTGCCAATCCCGACTTTGGGCCGACACCCGAGACAGTAATTAAAAGCTCAAAGAGACGGAGTTCTTCTTCGGTTTCAAACCCGTAAAGTTCTATAGAATTTTCGCGTACGGCGGTGTAGGTCCAGAAGCTTGCTTCTTGGTTGAGTTTTAGTTTGTTTAAATAAGAGATGGTGCTGTGTATGGAAAATCCTATACCGTGAGCGTCTACAACGGCTTTGGTGCCTTTTAAATCAAATATTTTGCCTGTAATGTGACCAAACATGCCCGTATTATTGCATAAAATTTCTAATTGTGTTAGTTTGTTTTTATGCCAATAACAAGTTCAGCCAAGAAGGCTCTGCGATCTTCCAAGAAGAAGAGGGTTTTTAATTTGCGCCGAAAAAATGAAATGAACTCTGTAATAAAGGAATACAAAAAATTGGTTTTGGCCAAAAAATCTGATGAAGCCCAAAAACTTATTCCTAAACTTCAAAAAGCTATAGACAAAGCCAAGAAGAGGGGACTTATCAAAAAAAATACCGCTTCCCGCAAAAAATCCCGCCTCATCAAAATAACCATGAAGGTCTAAACAAAAAATCGCCAGCAAGCGATTTTTTGTTTTGCTTGCGCCCCCATTAGGAGTCGAACCTAAATCTTGAGATCCGCAATCTCAAATTCTATCCGTTAAACTATGGGAGCATTTGAGACATTCACACATTAGCAGAAAAGCGCTTATTTTTCCATAATAAACAAAGACGCTACCCCATAATGTTGTGGAATAGCGTCTGTGAGGATATTGAAAATTTGAAATCAAAACAAATGGCCATTGCCACGAGATGCTTCTGAGGTTGCTGCAACCATGTCTTTCAGGTGTTGCAGATTGTAGCGGTTGTATACTCCTATGGCTCCCGATTTACAGTTTAAACGTGCTTCCCCGATAGCATATTTTTCTCTTGGCCGCGCTGGGTCAATAGTATTGGGAGCAGTCCAATTTCCGCTTTGTTCGTTTATTATAACCCCGCATTTTACTACTATGGGATCATCTGCTAAACAAAGCGAGAGATGACGCGGGTTATCGGAACGCAACAGCACCAAAAGTTTTTTTCTCATTCCACATTTTCCTCCAAGAACAAAAATTTAAATAAATTCCAAAAAAATAATAACAAAAAAATTTTATCAAATCAAGCTTTTATCTGGCTATAAGTTTATCAAACCATTTGTGAACGATAGATTCGGCCAAAAATTCTTCTTCCAAAAATTCCAAAAGCACGTCTCTCACATCATTCAAATCAACTTCTTCATTAACCGGAATAACAACCAAAGGCAAAAAGGAATTGGTCGGATGCATCAGGATGCGGGCTCCGTGCACATGCTCGTCTTCAATCCAA
The DNA here is from genome assembly GCA_964361905.1 of uncultured Candidatus Saccharibacteria bacterium. Classification (GTDB taxonomy): domain Bacteria; phylum Patescibacteriota; class Minisyncoccia; order Phycocordibacterales; family WO2-35-19; genus WO2-35-19. The sequence continues at coordinate 3,871 of CAYICK010000031.1, forward strand.
AATGACCTGTAAGATATCCAAGGATACAGAAACTTGCCGAATACCACACCTTTGGTGGATATTTTTATAGGAACCACCTTGGTTTCCCGGTACGAGAGCATGCCTATAGTCAGGCCAGCAATGATTATGAATACACCGAATAAAAAGTTACCAAAATAAAAAGCCAATACTGATGCGCCCAATACGACAATACCCAATATCCAATACCAGTCGTTAGCTTTTTTATCGAAGTGGTGTTCGGGCGAATGCCATTCGAGTATAGTCTCCATAATAATTTAATTTTATCATATATTGAAATTGTAAATCTTATCGGTGTGTGTAACTCAGCCAAATTATTCTAAATTGTTCTAATTACTCTAATCTCTAAACAAATCCTAACTTCTAATTAGGATTTAGGCCAATTAGTATAATTAGGTTAATTATTATTTAACAATGCTTCCTGGGGGCACGTTATTATCAAATTTCAGAAGAGAAAAGAATTTCTCACCTGATACCGCCATTATCATAGCTTGACTTTCAAGCCCCATCAGATTTCTGGGTTCCAAATTGGTGACAAAGGCGCAAGTGGTGCCAACAAGCTCTTCCGGTCTAATATATTTAGCAATTCCAGACAAAACCTGACGCTTTTCCGGTTCATTAAAATCCACACTCAGTTTCAATAATTTCTCCGAACCCTCCACCGGCTCAGCGCTCAAAATTTTCCCCGATCTTATTTCCACCTTTTTAAAATCGTCTATGGTGATCATAAATTTATTTTAACATTTTAATTACTTTTTAAAAAACAAACCCTCCTATTTTCTTGCCTAAGCAAAATTTCAGAGGGTCAGAACAATATTCTCCAGTATGTTTTAATGCACAATTTTACCCGCATATTTCCAGATTTGGTAGATACCAAGTAGCTTGGTGTGGACGTGTAAGCATTGATCTTCTTCCTCTTTTTTCTGCCTCCACTATCACAAACTGACTACAGGTAGGTTTGAGTTGGGTTGGGTCTTTTGCGTCTCCGACCACTTTTCCAACCTCATCACTTTTCCTGTTTCTTAACCACATTCCAGGTTTCAAGTCACTTTTTTTCATGATTTATCCTCCCAGATAACTCATTAGAAATTCCAAGCCAACTCTATCACAAAATTTTTTTATGTAAAATGTTATTGTTTATCATTGTTTTATGTTGTAATATCTAGTTTGTCTGGGAGGAGTGGCAGAGAGGTCGATCGCACAAGTCTTGAAAACTTGAGCCTCTGAAAGGGGG
>CAYICK010000032.1:0-4959 GCA_964361905.1 uncultured Candidatus Saccharibacteria bacterium
CTGGACAGAATAATGCGGCGCAAACTGTTACCGACGGTGAACCCATAGCCCGGGTAAAATCCGTCGATCTCATAAACCCCTTTGTTGCCTTCCTCCAAAATTATTTTTGGCTTTGAAGGCAGAACGATAGCTTTATCAAAATTATCCATTATCATAATATTAAAAATTAATTAAAATTAAACAAAATTATTATAAAATATTATCTTTGGTAATACTCGATCACTTGGCCCAGGTCAAACATCAGGTCGGATTTTTCCATGAAGGAACTGTTCTTGATTGAAAGCTCTTTTTTGTCTTTGTTCCAGACCATCCAATCGGGCTCCTTAATTTCCTTCTCATTGTTTTCCAAAGCACTGAATAATTTGCTATCCTTGCTGCCTTCTCTTATGGTAATCTTGTCACCTTCTTTCACGGAAAATGACGGAACATAAACTTTTTTACCGTTTACCAAAAAGTGGCCGTGGGAAACCGCTTGTCGAGCCCCGAGGTGGGTCGGCAAAATGCCGGCGCGCCAGATGACATTGTCGAGACGATGCTCTAGAATTTTCAAAAGATTGACTGTCGGTGAACTGGCTTTCTTTTCCAAGCTCTGATTAACATATTTGGCAAATTGTTTTTCGGTCACGCAATAAAACATCCTGGCTTTTTGCTTCTCATTCATCTGGGCGCCGAAATCGGTTTTGGGTTTGCTGAAAGATTTGCCACGCTTGCCTTTGCGGTCTGCCCTCAAAGCGAATTTCTGAGTTTGGGTTTTCTCAAAAACTGGGGCTTTAAGTCGGCGGGCTATTTTGTATTTTGGTCCGATTTTCATATTTTTTGATTAAACTCTCCTGGGTTTTTTAGGTTTAGGGCCGTTGTGAGGCACCGGAGTCGCGTCTTTGATGGAAGTTATGTTTATGCCTTTTGATATAAAGCCTCTGATGCCCGACTCCCTACCGGAGCCGACACCTTTGACTACCACTGATATTTCTTTGATACCCAAAGCAGCTGCTTTGACGGCCAATGTTTCGCCGACTTTAGCGGCGGCAAAAGGGGTGCCTTTTTTGGCTCCTTTGAATCCCAACTTGCCGCTTGATTCGAAAGCGATGACGTTGCCTTTCTTATCAGTCAGTACCAACTCGGTGTTGTTGTAAGTTGACCTGACGTGAAGAATGCCGGCCTCTACCCTTTTTTTATTTGAAACTTCCGCGACGCTGGTTTTGGCTTCGTTGCTTACCGTTTCTGCTTCTGTTTTTACAATTCTCTTTTTTCCCATGTTTTTTATTTCTTTTCAACTGCTCTGCGTCCGGTACCCATAGTCTTTCTGGTGTTACCTCTTCTTGTTCTTGAATTGGTTTTGGTCCTCTGACCCCTGACCGGCAATACTCGCATGTGTCTGACTCCGCGATAGCACTTGATGTCTTTAAGCCTCTTAATGTTTCCGGAAACCTCTCTTTTCAGGTCGCCTTCTATTTTCAAACTCTCAACAATTTTTCTTATTTCGTTTTCTTTTTCCGGGCTCAAATCTTTGGCTGTTGTGCCCCAATCTATTTTGGCTTTGTCCAAAATTCTCTGGGCTTCCGAACGGCCGACTCCAAAAAGGGTAGTTAACCCTATCTCCAGCCTCTTTGTATCCGGTATTGTAATTCCTAAAATTCTCATAAATTATGCTCCTTGCCTTTGCTTATGCTTCGGATTGCTTTTACAAACTACAAATAAAACACCTCCTCGGCGAACCAGCTCACATTTTGAGCACATTTTTTTTATTGTAGATTTTACTTTCATATTCAAATTGCTCGCCTGTTGTCGAGCCTGCGCACAATCCTGCCCCTGCCCCCATAAGGGTCAAGGACGATTTCCACAGAATCTCCGATTAAAACTTTTATCCTATTGAGTCTCATTTTTCCGGACAAATATGCGAGTCTTTCTTCCTCTTGCAATTTAACACGGAAAAGCGCATTCGGAAGCGCTTCCGTTACTATGCCAACCACTGTGTCCCGCCTTTCTTTATCTGTCATTTGAAATGAAACAACAACGGGAAAAGGTTATCATATGAGCCTCTATTATGTCAACCTCGTGTACTCTACTCATTGCCGGTGATTTGAACGTGTATCTTATTTGAATCTTTAGGGAAAGATTGTTTCCAGACCGGTCTCACGGTTGAGGTTAGGCTCTCAATGCCGACGAACTCGTCCAACAGTTTAGCGGCATCCTTTTTAGGGACGCCCAAGAGCCTTTGGCTTATGGCGGCAGTGTCTATTTGCGCCCAAACCTTCACTTTGCCCTTTATTTGCAAGCTCATTTTGTCATTGGTTTCCAGATTGTCAGGCAAACCGGTGACATTTAAAAGAGAAAAATCTTTGATTACAGATTTTATACCGTTCCATTCCGGTAATTTGGCAATGTATTCAGTGGTTATGATGTCTGACAAATCTTGAGCATTTATCATGACGGCATAAGCAGTGACCTCTTTGCTGATGATTACAGAAGAGCCGTCATCTTTGGCTGGTAGTTCGTTGGATTTGAATTGTATCGAACCGGGCAGTATTACCAATCCTTCCGGTACTTTTGATTGCAATTCTTTCGTTAAGTTGGCGTTTGTTTCCGTATCGATACTCGTCAAAGCGGCTTGCTTGTCAGCTTCGGCCACTTTTTTCTGCTTGCCTATAAAACCACCATTCATATCTGTGGTGGAGCGAGCATAAAAACTTTTGAAGCGCAGAGCGTCACTCTTGAATCCTGGAATGGTAAAGTCCGATTTTTTAATATTGTACTTGTCCCCGGCTTCATCGGCAAAGACCGTCGTCTCTATACTGCCCGGGGTCTCTACACCACCCCTCACGGTTTTGCCTGGGACCATGACTGATTCGGGTATTCTATATATGAGACCTTCGGGAGTTTCAAACCTGGTGCGAACGATGAGTCTTTGTGGTTCGGTAGAAAAATTATTGTAAATCATAATTTTCCCCGATGCTTTAAGCTCTACCGCTTCTTCTCCTGTGGCCGGCACCGTTGCCGTATCGGTTTTTGAAAGTTTTATCACTTCAAATCTGGCTGAGCCGACTCCTACTTCTTTTACGCCACTTATTTTCATATCAACATCGGTACCGGCGCTTTTGGGAGTGATGCCGACAGTAGCTGAAGCGAAAACAGTCATCATACTTATTATGAAAATAATGATAGCCACGACTGTTATAGTCCCAAATATCCAAGTTTTCTTTTTGGATTTGCCAGATAAGTGGCTGGGTTGTTCGAGAGCGGTTTTTTCTTTGGGATAATAATACTCGTAAGCGTTCTCAATTTTTGGAGTAACATCGGACATTTTTGGAATGAAACTCTTCGGAGCAAAATTTGATGTCGGCTCAGGTTTTGGTTCGGGAGTCCGAGTTTTTTCCGGTTTAATTGATATGGGCATTTTCCTCTTGCCGCCACTTGGAATAGGAATATCGCGGATGCTTCGGCGCTCCGGCGGAGTGACATCGCTAAATTGGATTCTAGGCATGTTTACATTATAAACCTATTTTGTTTATATACAATAAATATTGTGGAAACCTCACCCTTTCTTTGCCTAACCCCTCCCTTTCCCTCCCCTTAAATTAAGGGGAGGGTCACGCGCAGCGAGGGGTGGGATTAGGTTAGTACCGCCTTGATTCTCCTTACACCGGCGGAGACTGCTTCTTCTTTGGTGATTTTGAATTTGCCGAGTTCACTGGTATTGGAGACGTGAGGCCCGCCGCAAAATTCTCGACTGAAAGGAGACCCTGAGGGATTCGAAGGGCTTGGACCAATTATATAAATACTAACTTCATCTCCGTACTTGTCTCCGAAATTGTGGACAGCGCCGGTTTTTTCGGCCTCCTCTTTTTTCATAACTACTTTAGTAACCGGCAGATTCTCGGAAATTTTTTGATTGACTAGAGTCTCCACTTTTTGCTTCTCTTCATCAGTTATTTTGCGTCCAAAACCAAAATCAAAACGCAGTCTCTCAGCATTTATATTACTTCCCTTCTGCATTATTTTTTCTCCCAAAACAATTTCCAGCGCCTGCCTCAAAAGATGCGTAGCAGTATGCAATTTCTTAGTCTCTTCTCCCGCATCTGCCAGCCCGCCTTTAAACATACCCACACTTGCCGTTCTTGAAAGTTCCTGATGTTTTTTCAGTTCCTCATTAAATTTATTTTTATCTACCTCAATACCTTTCTCTTTAGCTAGTTCTTTAGTCAGTTCAAACGGAAAACCGTAAGAAGTAAAAAGTGTGAACGGGTCAATACCTTTTTCAAATTCTTTCATTCCCTGTTCTAGAGTTTTGTCAAACTTTTCTTTTTCTCTTTTTAAACTTTCCAAAATTCTTTCTTTATTATTCAAAAGTTCCGGATAAACATCTTTATAAATCTCAATAACTTTTTCTGCCATATTAAAATCAGCCCCATATCTTACAGCTCTTCGTATTAATCTTCTCAAAACATATCCTGCTCCTGTATTACTCGGTTCAATGCTTTCAGACAAAATAAATACAGCCGCCTTTATATGGTCGGCAACTATTTTTGCCGCTTTTATGTCAAGGTTCAACCTTGACATATCAATCAGTGGTGCGAAAACATCTGTCTCAAAAACACTTTTTTGATTATTCAAAATCATGAGAGTTCTTTCAAGTCCCATGCCGGTGTCCACATTTTTTTGTTTTAACGACTCGTATTTGCCATCCACAGTCTTGTTGTATTCCATGAAGACGTTGTTCCAGATTTCAATCCCGTCAACGAAAATTTCCGTATCCGGACCGCACGGACCCGTCTCTCCGGCTGGTCCCCACCAATTATCGGCTCTGCCTAGAAATTTTATCCGTGTCTCGGGAATACCGAATGATTTCCAAATTTCTGCCGATTCGTCATCTCTCGGAATGCCGTTTTGCTCGTCTCCTTCAAAACAAGTTATAGAAATTCTTTCAACCGCAATTCCTAATTCTTTGGTTAAAAATTCAAA
>CAYICK010000033.1:0-4390 GCA_964361905.1 uncultured Candidatus Saccharibacteria bacterium
GACTATTGCCGCTGAATCCGAAGAAATAGGTAATATCATAGCCGAGACCATAGAGAAGGTTGGTAAGGATGGCGTGGTCACTGTGGAGGAATCCCAGACATTTGGCGTTGACAGCGAAGTGACCGAAGGACTGGAGATAGATAAAGGTTATGTTTCACCTTATATGATTACCAATGCTGAAAGAATGGAAGCTGAATACAAAGATGTGCCGGTACTTCTAACCGATAAAAAAATATCGTCTGTTAAAGAAATTTTGCCCTTGCTTGAATCTCTGGCTCAGAGCGGCAAAAAAGAGTTGGTGATAATCGCCGATGATGTTGATGGCGAAGCTCTGGCCACCTTTTTGGTCAACAAACTCCGTGGCGGCTTTTCGGTTCTTGCAGTCAAAGCGCCGGGTTATGGCGACAGGAAAAAAGAAATGCTTGAAGATATCGCCGTTACTATCGGCGCCAAAGTAGTTTCCGAAGATTTGGGATTGAAACTTGAAAGCGCTACCGCAACAGAGCTTGGCCGCGCCGTCAAAGTAGTTTCCAAAAAAGACAGTACCATTATTGTCGGTGACAAAGGCGGTAAAGTGGCTATTACCAAACGCATCGCTTCTCTCAAAAAACAAAAAGAAGGTATGGATTCGAAATATGATAAAGAAAAGATTGACGAGAGAATCGCCAAACTTTCGGGCGGAGTGGCTGTCATCAAAGTGGGCGCGGCGACCGAAACGGAGATGAAATATTTGAAATTGAAAATTGAAGATGCGGTGGCGGCCACCAAAGCAGCCATCGCCGAAGGTATCGTGGCCGGTGGCGGTAGCGCTTTCATTAGAGTCATAAAGAAAATGAGAATGGAAAAAGCGAGGGATTTCGCTACGCCGGAAATTGCTCTCGGTTACGATATTGTTTTGCGTTCTCTTGAGGCGCCACTTAGGCAGATTGTATTAAATACAGGAAATGCGGATGGGTCTGTGGCAGTAGAAAAAATAATGAATTCAGAAAAAGAAAACGCCGGATTCAATGCGATGACCGAAAAGTTTTCTGATGATCTTATCAAAGAAGGCATCATTGATCCGGTTAAAGTGACCCGCACCGCTCTCCAAAACGCTTCATCTGCCGCTTCAATTTTGCTCACTACCGAAGCCGCTATTGCCGATGAGCCTGAACCAAAAAAACCTCACGGCCCCGGTCCTGAAATGGGAGGCATGGACTACTAAAATATGCTATAATACAGGTTAGTAATTTATTATTAACTCAAAAATATGGGATTCTCAACAATAATTTTAATAATTGTAGTAGCGGTAGTTGTTTGGTTTGTTTTTACTTACAACCGTTTCGTCAGGCTCATCACTCGCGCCAAAGAAGCTTGGAGCGATATAGAAGTGCAAATGAAGCGCCGCTATGACCTTATTCCAAATTTGGTCAATACGGTCAAAGGTTACGCCACGCACGAGTCAACCGCTTTTGAAAACGTTACCAAAGCCAGAGCTATGGCGATAGGTGCTGGCACTTTGGCCGAAAAGGCTGGAGCAGAAAATATGCTCGGTAGTGCCCTCAAATCTCTTTTTGCTGTGGCCGAGGCTTATCCCGATTTGAAAGCCAATCAAAATTTCTTGGAACTGCAACGCGAACTTTCCGATACCGAAGACAAAATCCAGGCATCACGCCGCTTCTATAATGGCAATGTCCGCGACCTCAACATTTCGGTTGACACGTTTCCTTCAAATCTTATCGCCAACATTTTCAAGTTTGCCAAAATGGAATTCTTCAATCTGGAGGGCGACAAAGCCGCTACCGAACCAATCAAAGTTCAATTTTAAATTTATGGCTCAAGATTATACTCCATTTGAAGTTGTTATAACCGCTATAATCGCTGATAAAGAAGGCAAATATCTCATTACGCGACGTTCTCCAAACAAAAAAAGATTTCCCGGAATGTGGACGGTGCCGGGCGGACATTTGGATCCGGAAGACTTTATGAGTGCGCCCAAAGAAACAGAACATTACTGGTACAACGTGTTGGAAAAAGCTTTGACGCGCGAAATTAGCGAAGAAGTCGGTTTGGAAATTGAAAATGTGAGATATGTCACTTCACTTGCCACCGAACATAAAGACGGCGCGGCTTCCATTGTTATATCGTGCCTGGCCGATTACAAAAGCGGAGAAGTTAAATTGCATGATGGTGAGAATGATAAATACGAATGGGTGACCGCGGCGGAAGCGAAAGATTATGAATTGCTTGATGGCATATATGATGAACTTATGATGGCTGATAGTTTGAGAAAAGGAGAGAAATATATTTGGAAAAGGCATTAAAATTAACTAAATAATAAAAAATAAAAAGCATGAAAAATGTGACTATATACTCAACGCCGACTTGCCATTACTGTCATATGGCCAAAGATTTCTTCAAAGAAAAGAATATTCTATTTACCGAGTATAATGTTTTGACTGATTTAGAAAAAAGGCAGGAGATGATTGATAAGAGCGAACAGCTAGGTGTGCCGGTCATTTCAATTGACGGCAAGATAATGATCGGTTTTGACCAAGCGGAAATATCCTCTTTGCTTGGGATTTAATGATATACTATTCCTATGCAACCTGAAGAAAAAGAAATGTTAAAGAAAACTCTTGAGCTCGCTCAGGAAAATAATAAGATGTTGCATTCTATCCGTCGCGGCATGTTTTGGGGCAGGGTAGCAAGGATAATCTATTGGGTAATTATTATAGGCGCCGCTATTGGGATTTATGTTTATATACAGCCTTATCTTGATAGTGCCGTAAACGCCTATGGTGATATAAAAGTAGATTTAAAAAGCTTTATAGATTTGTTTAAATTGAACAAATAGTGTATAAATTTTAAGTGCCAAAATGCCGGGGTAACTCAGTGGTAGAGTGCTTCCCTGAAGAGGAAGAAGTCGGCGGTTCAAGCCCGCCCCCCGGCACCAGAAATTTTATAAATTTAATTCCCCCTGACTTTGAGGCGGGTTTGTCTGTTTTTATCTAGTTTGGGAAGTTTGATGATTAAGAGGCCATGCTTTTCAACGGCTTCAGCGGCGTCCACATCTATTTCTTGAGGTAAAACGATGGTACGGGAGAAGGAGCCCCAGTAAAGCTCCCTGTGGAAATAATCATCGTCGGCCACTGTCCTTTCGTTTTCTCTTTTGCCTTTCACAGTGACCATATCACGCGAGATAGCGACGTCAAGGTCTTCCGGCTTCACTCCAGCCACCATTGTCTTTATAACTATTTCATTTTGATTTTGATAGACGTCAACGTTAAGCTCGCCCTCTTCCGGAGCATTATTTATCCAATTTTCCTGCCTGGTTTCTGGAAATTCGTTTTCTGTTTCATCAGGCACAGAGACCGAACCGGTCAGCTTTTCAAAAAAAGATCTTCTGTTTATCATATTTATTTAAGAATTTACTTTTTTAACTTTTTCAATCAATACTATGAGGAGAATAATTAAAACCCAGACGCCGGCAAAAATAAAAAATAATTCGCCCTCAAGCTTAATTATAAGCAAGTTAAAGACGGTATGCAACAGAACCGATAGTACAATACCTGTGAACAACAAAATTTTTTTGATGGCCGGCCGTTTGAAATAAGCCAGACCCATCATTACTCCTATGGTGGCGCTTGAAGCGACATGGAGCAATGTGGCGCCCAAAAATCGAGAATTGCCGGTGATGACGCTTTGGGAAATTACACCAACATTTATATTATTAAAAAGAAAAAGAGCATTTTCTAAAGCGGAAAACCCCAAAGCCACGGTTATCATGTAGATTATCGGATCAATCGGTTCATTGTTGTATTTGTTTTTCCAGAAAGAACTGAAAAAAGCTAGAATATATTTAAATATTTCCTCGGTTGTGGCCCACAAAGTGATTAAAAGCAGGCTCGGTTTTACACCCCCGCTACATACTGCCGGATTTATCAGATAACAGAAATACCTTTCCATTTCTATGGCCGGCCACACCGCGAGCATCCCACATATGAAAGACAGGAATATTCTTAATTTGGGTTCCGGTTGGCGTTTATCTTCTTTTAACCAAAACCAAAGCCACAATAATGCGGGCAGGATGCCACCGAGCAAGGATAAAATTATAGTATTGAAGGCCATTTTTCTATCATTAATAAATTTTTAGATTCCGGAAGCATTGACCAGATTTTTTCTGTAATAAACGGCATGAAAGGGTGGAGAAGTTTTAGTTGTTCTTCTAGTAGTATTTTTAAAATTCTTTTGTCGTCTTCCTTTTTCTTTTTCTCTATTATTATATCAGCAAACGTGTGCCAAAAATAATGGTAAATCTTTTCTGCAGCCAGATAAAATCTGTAGTTTTCCATATCGGAAGTTATATCTTTTGCAATATCTTCAAATTCTTTCATTATATTTTGGTCTT
>CAYICK010000034.1:0-3555 GCA_964361905.1 uncultured Candidatus Saccharibacteria bacterium
TATGGCTCTTATGAAATATGGAGAAAAATTATCCAGCCTTTCAATGAATCATGTCTCAAAAATTGCGGGCATTCCCGAAGAACCTTTGCCCCACCAGGCTCTTAATGGAGCGATGCAGGGATATTATTTATATAAAGCATTGATGCAAAATTAGATTTTTTCTGGTAAATTTAAAACATCCGACTTCGCCAAGGCTATGTCGAGGTAAAATGGGCGGTTAGCTCAGTTGGTAGAGCGCGTCATTGACGTTGACGATGTCAGAGGTTCGAGTCCTCTACCGCCCACAAACAATTTTATATATCTCACTCATCTCATCGGCGGGAACGACAATAACCGAGCGGTCGTTATCTAATCCCAGAAGTTCTAGATTTTGAACTTCGCCGACAGATTGATTTTTTTCTAAGTTCAAAGAAATACCCAAATATTCCAAATTTTTTACTATCCTTCCTCTCATTTTGTGATTTTTCTCGCTTATAGCACCGGTAAGAACCAATGTATCACAGCCATTTAGTATGGCTGTCATCTTGCCAATTTCTTTTTTGATTGAATAAACATAAACATCCAAAGCTAATTTCGCTTTTCTACCGGCCTCACCATCATCTTCTTCCATTTCCAAAAGAGTTCTGATATCTCCCTTATCCATTTCAGATAAAGCTTCAAGACCGCATTCTGTAGATAAAAATTTTCCAAGTTCTTGACCGCCCAGATTCATTTTTGCTGATATGAAAGCAATCACTCCCGGATCCATACTGCCGGAACGTTCCGCCATAGGCACACCCTCAAGCGGTGTCCAACCCATTGAGGTATCAACGGATATACCATCAAGAAGAGCGGTGATTGATGAACCGCCGCCCAAATGACAAATAATCATTTTTTCCGGCACCGTACCCAATTCTTTTTGTAATCTGAAAACAGCTGAAGAAAGGGAAAGGCCGTGATAGCCTTGCCTCTCTATTTCATATTCTTCCCTTAACTTTTTTGGTATGGCATAAATTTTGGCGTACTCGGGAATTGATTTATGGAAAGCGCTATCGGAAGCGGCAAAAATCTTAACATTGCTGTATTTATTTTTTATATATTCAATCTCTATCACTACTGGCTCAATATGTAGCGGAGCAATTTTCCCTGCCTTTTTTAATTTTTCTAAATATTCGTTATCAATTTCTCGATGCTCGGTAAAAATCTTTCCCGGCGCTACTATTCTTATACCGATGACAACATCATTTAAATTACCTCCTTTCAAATCATCTACTTGTTCTAAAAATTTATCAAAACTGTCTTCTGCTAATCCTTCTAACTCCAAATTCGCTACTATTTCACCATTGGTGAAATAGGCATACTTTTTACTTCTACTGCCAATATTTATAACAACAACTTTTTTATCCATAATTCTATTTTACCACTTCCAGTTTTCTATTTCCTCCGGATCAACGCCGTGCTGAATAATATAATCCCGATGGTCGGAAATTTTTTGATTATATTCCTCAATTAATTCATGGCATCTTTCCGCTTTTATTACTTTATTTTTGGCTAAAAGAGTGAAAGCTTCCATCAGTAAATCATAACGGCTAGTCTTGTTGCGCAGATGCAAATCAAATTGGGTAGTAGTAGAGCCATTTTCAATATAGCCATGAACAAAGAATCTGTTTTTACCATTTTGATAATCAAAAAGCGTTTGCTTCAAAGTTTCCGGATAACCATGGAAATTAAAAATGACCGGTTTGTCTTTGGTGTAATAGCTTTCAAAGTTGTGAAGCGATACTTGTTTTGTATTGCCGATACCTATGGCCGACATTTCCATAATGCTTACAAATCTAGTTTTAACTTCCGGAATTGTTTTCTTTAAAATCTTGATTGCAGCTAAGGCTTCTTTGGTCAAATATTCTCCGGCAGCAGAGAAAACAATATCTGGGTCTAGCTCGCTGGCAAACTTCCATATTGCCAGACCATTTTTTAATTCTTCCTCGGCGTTTTCGGGAGTGAGCCAACGCGGTTCAATTGTTTTTCCGGCAACAATAATATTAATTTTATCTTCGGATTCCAAACAGGTTTTCATTACTGCTAAAGCCGAATTGCCGTCAGGCGGGAAAAATACTCTGACAAAGGGACCGTGTTTTTGAAGCATAGAATCAATGAAACCGGGATTTTGATGAGAAAAGCCGTTGTGTTCTTGCCGCCAGCCACTGGAAGTCAAAATATAATTGAAAGAAGGAATACTGCCCCGCCAAGGAATATCTTTGGCGATTCTTAAAAACTTGGCATATTGGTCCGCCATACTGGAAACCACCTGAATAAAAGCTTCGTAACTGGCAAAGACTCCGTATCGGCCAGTCAAAACATATCCTTGCATCATAGCTTGGAGAGAATGTTCGGAAAGCATTTCCATTACTCGGCCATCTGGACTTAAATCCTTATCCCACGGAGCAATCGGTCCGGCAAAAGCTCGGCTGGTTGTTTCAAAAATTTTGTTTAGTTTATTTGAATAAGTTTCGTCAGGAGAAAAGAATCTGAAATTTTTACTATCTTTGTTGGCTTCAAAAACTTTTTTCAAGTAATGTCCGATTCGAATCATACTGGAAGAACCAACAGTACCTGGAGTGTCCGCATTTTCTATAAATTCGGAATAATCGGGCACAATCAATTCTTTTTTCACATGTTTTAATCCAAAAGTGTGTTTATTATTTCCCATAGCTAGTTTTGGTGGGGGAATGAGAGATTTTATTTCTTCTATAAAATCCCCTCCTTTGTCGGGACCTTCGGCATCCCAAAGTTCTTCAAATTTATAAGACCTAAACCATTCTTCAACAGCTCGCAATTCTTCCTCGTCTGTTTTGGCTTTTGTTCCGACTACTTGATGCGAAAGACAGTTGTCTTCCATTCGTTCCCCGTGCAGTTCTTTTATACCAGTCCAACCTTTAAGTGTTCGCAAAACAATCATTGGGAAGCGGGGATAGGAGTCATTTTCTTTTTTACCGTTTTCTTTGAGATTTTTAATTATGGAAAGACAAGTCTCCAAGGTTCTCTGCATTTCTTCATAAATATTTCCATGGCCTTGGTCAACTACAAATGGCTCGTAACCATAACCTCTGAAAAGTTCAGTCAATTCTTCGTTTTTCATCCTGCCAAAAACTGTTGGCCCGGAAATTTTGTAACCATTTAAATGCAATATAGGCAAAACAGCCCCATCTGTTTTTGGATTGATGAATTTTGAAAGATGCCAAGCGGTAGCAGTTGCTCCGGTTTCTGCTTCACCATCACCAATCAAACAAACCGAAATAAGATTTGGATTATCAAGCACGGTGCCCCAAGCGGTGCCTAAAGAATAACCAAGCTCACCGCCTTCCAAAATAACTCCTGGCGCAGCTGGATTGGAATGGCTTGGATAACCATAAGGCCAAGAAAACAATTTAGCAATGTTTCCAATACCCTTTTCGTTTCTTGGAGCATTCTTATCGTAAGTTCCCAGAGTGCCTTCCATAAAAAGATTGGCTTGCAGAGCAGGGAAGCCGTGGCCGGGACCTAAAATAAAAAGAGCATCAAGATTGTGTTTTAAAA
>CAYICK010000035.1:0-1149 GCA_964361905.1 uncultured Candidatus Saccharibacteria bacterium
CCTCCGCATGAAAAAATATCCAAGACCGCCTTGGGAGCGGAGATGTATGTGTCGTGGGAGTATCACAAACAGGTATGGCGACTGCTTGAGAAACTGAAAAAAGAAGATATTAATATCGTAGCTCTTGAGCAGACCAAAGAAAGTATTGACCTGTTTAAGTTCAAACCGAAATATCCGTTAGTATTAATTCTCGGCAATGAGGTGAAAGGGCTAAGCCCGCAAATATTAAAATATTGCGATAAAAAAATTTCCATACCGATGTATGGAAAGAAAGAGAGTTTGAATGTGTCGGTGGCGGCTGGGATAGCCATTTACTCTATTTTGAATACTTAAATTCTTCGGTTTTGAAATTATAATAAGTTATATTTCCCTGCATGTCGGCATCAGCAAATATCATCCAGCCTTTTTCTTTGCAGGTTTTGCAAAGATTTGATTGGCCGTGAGAGATAAGACTCTTTACGCATCCGCATGAAGTGACATGAATCATCTTTCTTTCTACGTCTATATTCCCATTGCATATATCACAAGGCATACTATCGTTAGGTGGATACACTCCAGACCAGACCATTTTCTTTCGCCTTTTTAAAACAATCTAACCATGAAATTACCACACAAAACCCTTGAGCGCAAGTTATTTAAATCCGGATACAGGTATGTTTTTGGAGTAGACGAGGTCGGGATGGGATGTCTGGCTGGGCCGGTGGTGGTTTGCGCTGTGGCGATGACGAATCACTTTTACAATAAACACCACAAAAAACTCCGCTGGTTGAGGGAGTCAAAATTATTATTGCCTCACCAAAGAGAAAGATTTGCAGCCGAACTGTTGAAAGAAAAAGACCTTGTTTATGCTATTTCTTCTGTATCTCCAAAAATGATAGATAAGATAAATATTTATCAGGCCGCCCGGCTGGGGATGAAAAACGCAATCAAAAAATTAAAACCTAATTTTGATTTAAAAACCATCGTGTTGGTTGACGGTAAGACAAAAATAAAGGGAGTTGATTATGAACAGATGCCGATTGTGAAAGGGGACAGGAAGATATTCGCCATTGCCTGCGCTTCAATTATCGCCAAAGTTCACCGCGACAAAATTATGACTCGATACGCCAGACGTTTTCCCGAATATGGCTTTGAAAAGCATAAGGGCTA
>CAYICK010000035.1:1249-3478 GCA_964361905.1 uncultured Candidatus Saccharibacteria bacterium
GCTAAAATAGCAATCAATGGATTTGGACGGATTGGGCGGGCGTTTTTTAAACTGGCAATCACCAAGCCTGAACTTGAAATTGTCGCAATCAATGATTTAGGCGACCTTGAAAATTTGGCTTATCTTTTAAAATACGATTCGGCATATGGCAGATTTAATAAAGAAATTTCCGCCAAAGACGGCAAGTTGGTTGTAGACGGCAAGGAATACCAATTTCTCCAACAAAAAGATGCAACCCAACTTCCATGGGGACAGCTCGGTGTGGATATTGTCGTGGAGTCAACCGGAGTATTTGAAAGTTTTGAAAAAGCAGCAGTTCACAAGCAGGCCGGTGCCAAGAGGGTGGTACTCACTGCTCCAGCAAAAGATGAAGACAGTGCTGATGCAAAAACAGTATTGATGGGAGTAAATGAAGATGATCTTAAAACTTGCACCATTTCGTCTAACGGTTCCTGTACGACTAATTCTGCTTCGCCATTGCTCCAAATTTTGGCTGAAACTATCGGCGTTAAAAAAGCATTTTTAAATACAACACACGGATATACGGCAACCCAGAATTTAGTTGACGGGCCGGTAAAAGGCCACGATTTCAGGCGAGGCCGGGCGGCGGGAGTGAATATCGTGCCATCATATACGGGCGCGGCGATTGCTGTTGGACGGGCGGTTAAAGCAGTGGAAGGCAAGTTTGAAGGCACTTCAATGCGTGTGCCGGTTATCACGGGCTCTCTTTCGGCGATAACTTTTGTTTCATCTCGGCCGACAACGGCCGAGGAGATTAACAAAATTTTGCGTGATGCCTCAACGGAACCGCGCTGGGAAGGGATTTTCAGGGCGACTGATGATCAGATAGTTTCAAGCGATATTGTTGGCGACCCATATGCGGCCATAGCTGACCTTTCCCTCACTAAAGTTGTAGACGGCGATTTGTGCTGTGTCTATTCCTGGTATGATAATGAGTTTGGATATACGAATAGTTTAGTTGGTCACGTACTCAAAGTTGCTCAAAACTTATGAAAGAAATAATCCAGCGCATTCTGAAGGGGATTTATCGAACCGTCTTTTTTGTGGTGGGAATTATTATTTTGTATATAGTAAGTCAGGTATTAAGCATAACCCTGACTTTTATATGGGAAAAATCATTCGGTTATGATCCGTTCCTTCGGGAGTCGGCATTGGCTGTGCCGGGAGCGATTATTATTTCAATAGTTTCCGGTCTTATTGTGGCGGGGTTGTCTTGGCGAAAAAGCAGGGCTTTGGCATTAGGAGCCCTTGTCGGGATCATTCCGCTTATTTTTATGTACTCTTTTGCATAAGACATGTCCCAATATATTTCTGAAGAAAAAACACAGGAAATAGAGATAAAAGCCAACGAAGCGCGGGAACTTTTGATAGAAATGCTTGTTGAGGCGGGGAGCGGTCATACCGCCGGGCCATTAGGTATGGCCGACATTTTTACGGCCATGTATTTTCATGTCTTGAATCACGATCCCAAAAATCCCATGATGGAAGACAGGGACCGGCTGATACTTTCAAACGGCCACATTACGCCCATTAGATATGTAGTAATGGCTATGTCGGGATATTTCCCCGTTGAAGAATTAAAAACTTTGCGTAAATTTGGGACTCGGCTTCAAGGACACCCCGAGAGGGAACGATTGCCCGGAGTGGAAACTACATCAGGTCCATTGGGTTCGGGTTTGGGCCAAGCGGCAGGAATAGCTTATGCAGCAAGAATGGATAACAAAAAGTTCCGCACTTATTGCTTTATGTCCGATGGGGAGCAGGATGCTGGAGCGACATGGGAGGCAGCGATGTTTATTGGAAAAAATAAGTTGAGCAATTTAACCGCAGTAATTGACCGCAACAATATTCAAATAGATGGAATGACGGAAAATATTATGCCTCTTGAAAATCTGCGAGCAAAATATGAGGCATTCAACTGGCATGTTTTGGAAATTGATGGTCACAACAT
The DNA here is from genome assembly GCA_964361905.1 of uncultured Candidatus Saccharibacteria bacterium. Lineage (GTDB taxonomy): Bacteria > Patescibacteriota > Minisyncoccia > Phycocordibacterales > WO2-35-19 > WO2-35-19. The sequence goes on from CAYICK010000035.1 coordinate 3,222, forward strand.
GGAGCAATTTGTTGATGCAGTAGAACAGGCCAAAGCGATTTATGAAAAGCCAACTGTAATTATTGCCCACACAATACCCGGGAAAGGAATAAAAGAAATTGAGTTTGATTATAACTGGCATGGCAAACCGCCTAAGCCCGAAGAGGCACAGAAATTTTTAGCTGAACTTAGAACATTGAATGGTAAAATAGAGAGTGAGCATCAATAAGGGGCATTGGCCCGGTCGAAATTGGTCAGATAGTTAATCCATTTTATCA
>CAYICK010000036.1:0-3453 GCA_964361905.1 uncultured Candidatus Saccharibacteria bacterium
GCCGCCGCCCGCGAAAAAGGCCTCCTGCGTACCGAAGGCAAGGAATATATTGTGCAAGACGGGGATGTCATAGAATTCAAAATCTAACTCTATATATACCTTATTCGTACGAATGGTACCTTAATATCGTTTCGTCGCATTTGACAAATAAACTAAAAACTGTATAATGATAGACAGAAAATTTGCATCTCCCCACCCCTGAATTAAGACAAAACGGATAAGGAGTATTTATATCTGCCAAACTGGTTACAAACGAACGAGATATCGGGGAAGCGCTGAGAACGGTCGTTCCCGGCAGTAAAGTCCGTGTCATGTTCAAAAATAACACCGGACATGAAATAGCACGGCTTGCTCTGTTGCGAAGGAGTTTTAATTTTGATTTAGAGTGGCTGGTACTCGTTATGGCCTGTGTAGTCCCAACCGGTAAATGGGAAGGGATAGATCGTACACAGGAAATAGTTCTTTATCGCAGTATGGTAGGAGCTGACCGTGAAGTTTGTGCACATATTCTTGCCGACCTCGCCGAGTCAATAGAAATTCTGTGACCCAAAATGTTGACTAGAACCCCACATGTTTGCGAAAGCGAGCAAGTGGGGTTTAGCTTTTTATATGCTATAATTAGACCATTAATATTAATCTAATAATATGGATACTAATAAAGCTTCGGCTAAGGACTTCTTCCTCCACCTTGGAGCGATGGTGGGTTTGTATACGGTGGCGGTGAGTTTTATAAATTTGCTTTTCAAAGTAATAAACAAAGCTTTTCCTGAAGTGGGAGCGAGTGTTTACGGCTGGGGCGCCGGTTCGGAAATAAGTTTGCCGGTTGCGACCCTCATCGTCTTCTTCCCAATTTTCGTTTTTCTTTCCAGAATGGTCCACAAAATTTATATTGAAAACCCGGCCAAAAAAGATTTGGCTATCAGGAAGTGGCTGACTTATATCACCCTCTTCGTCGCTGGCATCGCCCTCGCGGGGGATTTGGTGACAGTGCTTTACAAATTTTTGGACGGCCAAGATTTGACTGCCGCATTTTTCCTCAAAGCTCTCACGGTACTTCTGGTCGCGGGAATAGTTTTCTGGTTTTATATTCAAGACATACGCGACAAAGTTTCCGCCAGCAGCAGGAAAATTTGGAGTATGGGTGTCGGCATCATAATTTTGGTTGCTATCATTCTGGGATTTTCTGTGCTTGGTTCGCCCCAAAGCCAGAGACTCATCCGCTACGATAATCAAAAAGTCACCGACCTGCAAAACATCCAATATCAAGTCATAAGTTATTGGCAGATGAACGGCAAACTGCCGACAAGTTTGAGTGACATGAGTGCGGCTCAGCCTTACAATATAATTCCCAAAGATCCTCAATCGCAAACCACTTACGAATATCAAAAAACCGATGTGATGGACTTCAACCTGTGCGCCGAGTTCAACAAAGAAAACATGACAAATAATTTGTATTATGGAGATGGAATGGTACGAGTTGGTATAAAAGGAAATATAATTCAAAATGACAATTGGAATCACCCGGCTGGCCGAGCCTGCTTCTCCCGCGTCATCGACCCGGTAGCTTTTCCGACTCAGGTGAGAGGGTAGGTCTTATTCGCGCGAATAAGACCATACATAAAATATAAAAAATCCGGCGGGGACACATTTTATTGTGTACACCCGCCGGGAAAGAACTGTTTGTTTATTGTTTCAAGGGAAGAGTGTAAGACACCCCCCTGCCACCACCGTCAACGATGATGGTGAGATTTTGTCTGCCGGCGATCTCCTTGAGAACATCCCATTTATATTTTTCTAGATATGCAGGGTTGCTTCTCATGGCTTCACCGATTTGACTTATTACTGATACTTGAGCTTGAGCCGCCGCTTTTTGATTTTCTGCCGCCCAGACCGTTTCGTCCGCTTTTACATTAGACAATTGTCCAGCAACAAGCTTCAACGGAACTTTGGTATCCCTGAAAGTCTCGGCTATCATGCCTGCGACTCGTTTGGAAACCTGATCATACTTGGACATTACATCCATATATCCTTCATATTCAGAGAAAATCTGCCGAGTCTTTCCTCGTATAGTCATCCGCGCAAATTGTTCATATATTTGCCCGAGGGTGATTTTACTGGTTCTATCTTCGTCTTTTATTGGCACCGGAGTAACTTGAGCAAATATGCTATCACGCATTTTCTTCTCGTCAGGCACCATTACCTGAACATAGATATCCACCGCGAGTGGAGTCTTGTCTTTAGCAATAATGCGATGATCTTCGTTGCCATTCGTAGCCGAAGGTTTTCCAAATGATTCTTTAATTGTAACTGAAGTTGCTTCACAAATAATCATCTGGTTACCACGACCCAAACGATCGGTATCACCGATATCCACCTGGCCGGCCTCCCAAATTTGATCTTGCCAACCGGTCGGTGTAAGCATTTTGCCGATGTAGCCTGGAGGCACGTTAGACATCTTGCCACATCCAGTAAACCCGATCAGTATTATAGAGACAAACAGAAATAAAATAATATTGTTTTTCTTCACTTTAAATCTCCTTTTGGTTGTTGTTCGATGGGAATTTTTTTCACTTCCTGTGTTTCCTGCGATTCTTCTTTTGCTTCTTTACCTTGTTGCAAAACCGTATCAGCCCGATCATTGACGACCGAGCGATCAATAACCTTCCTTGGAACCTCGTTAACACTTGCTGCTGATATCGCAAACCAAACAAACATTGCGATTAAACCAAGGGCCAACCAATCGCGTACAAAGCGAATTTTGGGTTTAAACTCTTCGTCTACGTACTTCAATATGAAGTAAGTAATTACAAAGAGTAAAATCAAACCCCCTATCGCTGAGAGCAAGGGAGCATGAAGAAACCTGATGAAATCCATAATTTTATCTCCTTATGTCAAAAGTGATTTCAAAACCACAAACTTTAATTCCGTTGACCATTATAGCAAATATGCAGAATTTGTCAATATTGATTTATATGCGATAAGTTTCGTTGTTTTTAGTCCTCTCTTGTTGTAAGAGAGGGTTGGGTGAGTTATATTTAAAGTATGCAACCATACGACCCATCTAAAATTGAAAAGAAATGGCAAACGGTTTGGGAGAAGAAAAAAATATTCCAAGCGCAAGATTCTTCTGAAAAGCCTAAATTTTACGGACTGATAGAATTCCCATATCCATCCGGTGATGGCCTTCATGTTGGACATCCTCGTTCATATATAGGTATGGATGTGATTTGTCGTAAAAAGCGTATGGAGGGTTTCAATGTTTTGTATCCAATCGGTTGGGATGCTTTCGGTCTGCCGACAGAAAATTATGCTATTAAAAATAAAATTTCTCCGGAAATCGCTACCAAGGAAAATGTTGCAACTTTCAAAAGACAGATGAAAATGCTCGGCACATCTTTCGACTGGTCAAGAGAAATAAATACCACTGACCCGAAATATTATAAATGGACGCAA
>CAYICK010000037.1:0-3448 GCA_964361905.1 uncultured Candidatus Saccharibacteria bacterium
AATTCAAAAAACTTTATGAAGGAGCGCCCGTGCCTTATCTTATATTGAACGAAAAAGGGGAAATCCTGGAATCAAACAAAGCCGCCTTGCGTTTTTTCGGAGTAGTACCGGAAGAAATTGAAGGTAAAAATCTTTTTTCTTACCAATCTAAGGAAAACCCGGAGAAAACGGAAAAACTTTTACAATATTACAAATCCAATATACCGATTAACAAAGAAGAAACCCAGATGACCATCAAAAACGGTTCGATAAAATGGGTGTCATTATCTGTTTTTGAGATGAAAAATATGGAAAATTTTTCACATGCGGGACTGGCCACTATATTTGATATCACTGAGCGCAAACAGCTCGACCAAGCTAAAACCGAATTCGTTTCTTTGGCTTCGCACCAACTGCGTACCCCGGTCTCTACCATCAAATGGTATACGGATATGCTGCTTAGCGACAATTTGGGAGAACTGCAACCCAAACAAACGGAGTATATAAACACAATCTATAAAGTTAACGAGAACATGATAGATTTGATTGACACACTACTCAATGTTTCCAGGACGGAAATCGGTTCGCTTAGGGTTGATTTAAAAAAAACCGATGTTTCCGAGTTGGCCGAGAGTGTGCTTATGGAACTTTCTTCTCAAATCAAAGAAAAAAATATAAATATAAACAAGCAATACGGTAATAATCTCAAAAATTTGGAGAGCGATCCCAAACTTTTACGCATCGTTATCCAAAATCTCTTATCCAACGCTGTGAAATACACTTCTCCGGGTGGCGATATTACCGTTGAATTTAAAGACTCTTTTACCGAAAAGGCCGTCATTGTTTCCGATACCGGTATTGGCATTCCGGAAAAAGATCAAGAAAAGATTTTCACCAAATTATTTCGGGCTGGAAACGCAAGTGGTAACCAGGGTACCGGTTTGGGCTTATATTTGGTAAAATCAATAATGGAGACATTGGGAGGCGACATATCTTTTGTATCCGAAGAAAACAAAGGTAGCATCTTTACAATAAGGTTTTAAAAATTTTATTTAAATAATATGGAAACAAATAAAAAAAAGGTTTTGGTGGTGGATGATGACAATAATCTGAGAAAAGTCCTAATCGACAAGTTAACTCTTTCCGGATTTGATATTGTCGAGGCATCCAACGGCAAAGAAGGATTGGAAAAAGCTCTTGAGACTCATCCTGATGTAATTTTACTCGATATACTTATGCCTATAATGAACGGCCAGCAAATGCTCAAAGCGCTTCGGGAAGATGAGTGGGGTAAAAAAGTTAAAGTTATAATGCTGACAGTTATAGAGGATGCTACATCAATTGCGCAGGCGATGGAGGACGGCAGTTTGGCTTATCTTATAAAAACGGACGAAACTATGGATGAGGTGGTAGAGAAGGTGAAGTTCATGCTCAGATAGTTGCATTTTTTGCCATAATGTATTAAATTAAGCTACAAGCTTTAAGCTCTTAGCTATAAGCTTTTTTAAATGCCGACAATCAATCAATTAAAAAGAAAAAAGAGGAAAATTCTACGCTCCAAGTCCAAGGCGGTAGCTTTGGCGCGTGGCTTCAATTCCATCAAAAATAGGCCGGTGTATTACCCGTCGCCTTTCAAGAGAGGCGTCTGCACCAAAGTCACTACCAAAACTCCAAGGAAACCTAACTCAGCTATTCGTAAAATCGCCAGAGTGAGACTTACCAATGGTATGGAGGTAACCGCTTACATTCCAGGTATGGGGCACAATTTACAGGAACACTCGGTAGTCATGCTTCGCGGCGGTCGCGTCAAAGACATCGGTGTGCGTTATACCATCGTCAGAGGCAGACTGGATGCCGGAGGAGTGGAAAAAAGAAGGACTTCCAGGTCCAGTTATGGAGTAAAAAGGCCTAAAGATAATAAACAATGAGAGGAAAAGTAAAAAACAGAAATATAGCCAAACCAGACATTATGTTCAATTCTCAAAAAGTTGAGAAGTTTATAAATTATGTGATGAATGAAGGCAAAAAAAATACCGCGAGGCGTATAGTTTACGAGGCTTTCAATTTGATAAAAGAAAAAGCCAAAGTGGAAAATCCGATTGAAATTTTTGACACAGCTCTCAAAAACGCTGGGCCGACTATGGAAGTGCGCTCCCGAAGGGTGGGTGGCGCCAACTACCAAGTGCCTAGGGAAGTTAGGCCGGAAAGGAGGATCTACCTTTCCATGAAATGGATTATAGATGCCGCCAAAGCCAAAAAAGGCAAACCTATGGCCGAAAAGCTCTCCGAAGAAATCATCATGGCTTCCAAAAACGAAGGCGAAGCCATCAGAAAACGCGAAAATGTCCACAAAATGGCCGAAGCGAATAAGGCATTTGCTCATTTTGCGTGGTAACAAAAAACTCCTTAAGGAGTTTTTTGTTAGACTTTATTCAGATTTCTTCTTTTCTTCCCAAAATGGTTTATAGTGGGCTATTTCTTTTTCTATAAAATTCTGAGCCTCAACTTCCGTAAAGAAATGTAAATCATAATTTTCTCCGGATCTTGGATTATAACTCAAATTAGCATATGATACTTCTCCACTGTCTTCTGTAATTTTTATTACCATATCATCATCACGTTTCGTTCCAGTCTCTGGTTCATCACCTGAATCATAAAGTATTTCTATTTTGCATCCTGGCACTTCTTCCGTTCTCAAATCCCCGTGTTTCATTTTTAAAACCTCAGTCCTGATTCTTTCTAAAATTTCTGGTAAAGCATCGCTATTTTTTCCTTCTAAACTCATACATTTAGGTTAGTTAATAACAATTAAATGTTAGTTCTTATTTTTTAATAATGCAAATTTGGCTTCATTTCCTTTCCCTAAACCCAATCTGTGCTTTTGGCGGTTCAATAGGATTTAGCAGTTGAGAGATTACGTTGAGAATATTTACAATATGTTGCCCGTGATTTTTTTGGACTTGCTTCATTTTTTTAAATTCTTTTATTAAGTTTTTGTTGGTAGCCAACATCTCGCGAAGTTTTATAAATGCTCTAACTACATAGATACTTATTTCAATCGCTTTTTCACTTCGCAAAACAGAAGCAAGCATTGTGACACCATGTTCGGTAAAAACATAAGGTCGATATTTAATATTCTGGCCACGCTTCAAGGTCGCAATTTGCGACCTTAGACCAGATAATTTTATAGTTTCGTTTTCAGATAACTGAAACATAAAATCAGAAGGAAATCTCTTAATATTTCTTTTAACTTGTTCATTTAATCTTTTTACTGGAACCTCGTACAGTAAAGCTAAATCACTATCAAGCATTACTTTCACACCTCTTATTAAATATATTTTTCTTTCTATTATTTCAAGCGGTATCAAGCTTTTTGTGGCTGTATTTTTCATGAAAATATTATAGCATTTCATTTTTGCAATTATTCGGTTAATAGTGTATATTTTTGATGTTCCTTACGGAATTTTTT
>CAYICK010000038.1:0-3390 GCA_964361905.1 uncultured Candidatus Saccharibacteria bacterium
TCTTAATAACCCCAGTTTCCTGTGGCTTTTTGCCTTCTATTTTTTTAAGCACCCTAGGGTCTACATAGGGGCCTTTTTTGAGTGAACGCGACATGAAAATATGTAAGATTAATCCCGCTTAGCGGGACTACAATATACTACCAAATAAGGATTTATTGTCAAACTGTTATCATTCCACCCCCTTCAATTCCTTTCTCAACTTTTTAAAATCCGACACAGCAAGAGAAACCAAACCCCAAAATCTTTTTGAATGATTGAATTCTTTGAGATGGCAAAGCTCGTGGGCGATGAGATAATCGGCAAGTTTGGACGGCAAAAACACAATCCTGTAATTAAAATTCAAATTGCGCTTGGTAGAACAGCTCCCCCACCGGCTCTTGGTATTTTTGATGAAAATTTTATTATACTTGAACCCGTAAATTCGGTTGAAAAATTCCACCCTTTCTCTCACCAACTTCCTCGCCTCCTCTTTATATTTCAAAAACGCCCTCCTGTCTCTCCTTGGTAATTTCATGATGCCAATTTTACTTGTCCTGCCGAAGCTCCACAAGAGCGAAAGAGGATCAGACTCGAGCTAATTCGGGCGAATGAACCCTGTCGGTTTCTGACAATTTAAACAAAAGCAAAGCGGTCGCGATTTTTCACACGACCGCCAAAAGCGCTTACGCTACTTTTTTATTTCTAATGGAACAGCATTTCTGGGAATCTCGACGAGTGGAACATATTTCTCCCCGTACATTTGCGCTCCCGCTTGGATTCCCCGCAGGAACCAGCGGAGATTTTCTTCAGATGGAATAGTTTCCATCCGTGTACTTTTCTTGTCGCCGATTTCAACATTGAAAACATCAATGTGGGGGTCAAGAGGAATTTCATATTTGGTAATTTTGATTTTCTTTCCATTACGATGGCAATCGCAATCACAATACTTGGTTCTTCCTCCCCCATCATCAAACTCTTCTGCACACTCATTGTGTTTGACTGTATGGCATGGATGAGAAATCCACTCTCCTCTATTATTTAGCGGCATTGTAGCCCCCTTTCCAAACTTTATGCTACAGAAATTTAGGAAAAAGGCAAATGAAAAATTCAAACATCAAATTATTTCATTCAACAAAATTTTCGCTAATTTTCCAAACTCCTTTTTCTCTAAAAGCAGGGATTGTTTGGCGGCGAGCCGCATTTAAAAGTATTGAAGATTTTTGATTATTCTTTTTGGCATAATCAACAAGAGTAATTATTTTTTCACCTTTCAGATAAGCAATACGTTTATGCAGAGATTCTAATAGAACAAGCGCTACAATCTTTTCCATTGTTTTTGAATTTTTGTCATCACGATATTCGCCAAAAGCTCCATAGTAGGTCTTTTTTTCTTTATCGCGGATTATTATCCTTGGAAAACCCATGCGCAAAAGTTGGAAATTCATTAGGACGCGTCCTATACGGCCATTACCATCACAAAATGGATGAATAGTTTCAAACTCAAGATGAAATAAAGCGATTTTTTCTATAAAATAAGAAGAATGATTACTTATGAATTCAGAGAGAAGCGATTCTATCATTCTCTCAATATGCTCCGGTGCGGGAGCGATGTGTGCGCCAACTCGGACATATTCACCGGACTTTCGAAAACGGCCAGCAATTGAATCATCAATTCCCCCAATGAGCATCTTGTGAAGCAAAAGAATTAGCTCTTTGGAAATTTCTTCCTCTTTGGATTTTTGTTTTGTATAAGAAATAACATGAGCCAGATTTTTTGCCTCAAATACTTCCCTGACAGAAACATCTCTAGAAACCTCCATTTCTAAAAGAATTTTTTCTGTTTCTTTGAGAGTAAGAGTTGAGTTTTCTATAGCGTTTGAATTATAAACTCCCTCGGGCGCTTCCGCTTCGTCAAGTAGTGTTAAGAGAGAATCTTTGCCATTGCGTAAAATATCATATTCTGATTTTAACTCCTGTATCTTATTTTTTATAGGTTTTTGAAGTCCCATGCAGTCAAGTATAGCAAATTCACGTAAAATGTCAAATTTAGCGTGAATTTGGCCAAAAAGTGACTCAAATTCACGCTGTTTAAAGAGATTACCGGATGCCTGTATCGCAAGATAAATCTGCTTTAATAATTTTTGACGGTTCAATGGTTACATTTTTCGTTTCGCATCGCGGCAAAACAGCGCCGCCAACAGGCTGGAGAGCATACTCACCAGGCGGAAGCATTATCTTATACTTGCCTTCTTTGTCGCTATTGGCAATAGCAAAGGGCGAACTTTTCGGGCTTCCCACGGCAATTATTTGGATAGTGGTGGCATATGGCTTATCAGCGCACTGAGGATCAGGCGGAATTCTTTGCACCGGACAAGTCGGCCCCAAGGTAACTATGCCCCCCACTCCGGAATCAAAAGGTAAAATTCCTGTGCCGCCATTGCCGCCAACATTTTCATCTTTGCTTTTGTTTGAAAACAATACGATAAGCAAAATAACCGCAACACCCGCTAAAATATAAATTTTTTTCATATTTTTATACTCCAAACTCTACTCCTTTTTACTTCAAAAATAAAGATTTGCTAAAAAAACGATTTTGAGTTTTAATAGCATCGGAATCATATAGTAAAAAACAGTAGAAAGGAGGCTTCCATTGCCTAAAAAATGTTTACCTTCCCCTGAGGAGTTTTCGGTTTTTGAACATGAATTGGAAACGAGAGGATTCCGCAAGCTTTCAAGGTAGGAATTCACTTTGCAATTCAGAAGATTGGAACTTATCGCTCCTCGGCCCCGTCTTGGCAGAGAGCTTGGGTACCTTTTTCACACCAACGAGTATAACGTCCTCGTCTGGACTACTTGGCTTGAAAAAGAACAGCTGGCCAGATATGAAGATGCCGGTTGGGTCATAATTACCGAAGGAGATAATGTTTTGTACTCTTCGCATCCAGTACACAGAACCAAAAAATTTCTTCACAATCTTTTGATGCAGGCTCGCATCGCTTGTTGGAGAATCAGGCACCGCCAACTTTGCCAAGAATGCCGGCATTATATGGACATCGTCCGAGGTCAGGCTCTGAAACAGAGGTATTGGAAATGCAGTCGCAAAGAATTGCATGCCAGCTTAAGAAGCAGGACCAGAAGCTGGGATTATGGATTACCCGAAGAGGCTTTGGATTATCTCCGGCCTATTCGCAAAAAAAGAGAGAAAAGATACACGGCTCTCCGAGCGATAGGCAAAGAACCCCATCAAGCAATGCTCAATAGAAAAAGATGGGGCAAAAGGAAGTTGTAAGTAAGCCCGCCAGGTCGTCTGCGAACTTTGCAGACGACCTTTTTTGGTGAGTAATTTTTAAATAATAAAAAATTGCTTGGAGGATAAGTTTATGATTTAATCAGTGACAGAAAGGAGGCTCC
>CAYICK010000039.1:0-3281 GCA_964361905.1 uncultured Candidatus Saccharibacteria bacterium
TAAATGACAAACTCAATCTCTATCCAAGTATTTCTCTCATCCAAAATATAGGTCAGGACGGCAGCGGCGCGCACAGCGGCAAATCCGAAAGATATAAAGTAGCGCTCTCAAACAGAGAAATAAAAGTAGGTAATATAATTATTGAAGAAAATAAAGAGGCCTACGCAGGCCTCTATCGTTATTATGAAGGTCTTAAACTATCACTCTATAAAAGAGTAATATATAAAATAAAAAAAATAATACCGGTTAAAACTAAAGTGCGGCTCTTGAATTTTTGGCCGAATATAAAAAAGATGGCGCGGAAATTATTGGGAAAAATAAGAGGCATAAAGATTGTTACGCCAAATCCGAAATTACCCAACTATTATATGTTTAAGCCGCGATTTAGCGCCGCCTCAACCATCATCGATGTCGGTTGTGGATACGATGCTGATTTTTCCATATACATGATAAAAATGTTCGGCCTGAAAGCAATTGGCATTGACCCAACCTTAAAACATCAAGAAGGACTAGAGGTGATTTCAAAAAAGACGGGAGGCCGTTTCACCCATCGGCCTTGGGCTATAAGCGAAAAAAATGGAAAAATTGTTTTTAATGAAAGCGTAGATAATGTGAGCGGCTCGATTTTGGAGAACCACCAAAACATAAAAAGTGGCGCTATAAAAAAATATGAGGTAGAATCAACGAGTTTGAAGAATTTGCCGCGCCGTTTGGGTTTGGAAAAAATAGAATACATTAAGCTTGATATAGAAGGCGCGGAATATGAACTTATAGACAAACTAAAAAAAGAGGACTTAACCCAATATGAGCAAATTTTTATTGAATTTCACCATCATTGCTTGCCCGACTATTCAAAAGCAGACACTCTGCAAAAAGTTAAAAAAATGGAGTCGTTTGGATTCAAATCATTTACTATCGACAATCACGACTTTCTTTTCTACAAATAACTTATGAAAATAAATATCGCCATATTATTTGATAAGAATTATCTGGTCCGAACTTTGGCCTTTTATGAGGCGCTAAAAAAATTAGATGGAAATTTTGAACTTTGGTTTTTGTGTTTGAATGAGGAAACGAAAAAAATAATGCAAGAACTTAATTTGCCAGATGTAAATTTGATTATAATCGAAGACCTGAAAGACAACGAGCTAATGTCCACCAAAAAAGACAGAAGTCCGGCCGAATTTGCCTTCACGGCAAAATCGGTATTTACAAAATATGTCGCCGAAAGAGCCGAGGAAAGCGATGGGCTTATTTTGTCCGACAATGATGTTATTTTCTTTCAGTCCCCGATAGAAATTTTGGAAAGAATGAAAAAAGAAGGAAATTCAATCGGCATTACTCCCCATAAATTTCCTAAAAAAAAGTCCTACATGAACGAAAAAGTGGGTAAATACAACGCCGGACTGGTTTTTTTTATAGTCAATGACACTTCTAAAAAGTGTATTTCTGATTGGCGGGCGGATTGTGTTGATTGGTGCTATTTAAGAGAAGAAAAAGATCGCTTCGCGGATCAAAAATACATGGTAAGGTGGCCAGAGAGGTATTCAGGCGTGTATGAAATTCTTGACAAGGGAGTAAATACAGGCAGTTGGAATCTTTTAAATTGGAAAGTGGCTAAAAAAGAAAATGGTTCTTTTTTAATTGATGAAGACCCTTTAATATGTTATCATTTTCACCGCATTAAATTTTATATAGACGGCAATAGAGTAAAACTTTTGCCGATTTACTTATATCATAAAGAGTTGTATGAAATTCATATTAAACAGATAAATGAAGCGTGGCAAGCGCTTACTGCTATATTTGGAGAATGGAGCTACGGGTTCGCGGAAAAACCAAATATATTCCGCTTGTGGAAACAGATGATTACGGCTTTTATAAGAAGAATAAAAGGGAACAAATCAGAGGACTAACATGTACGAAGAATTAATCAAATTTATAAAAAATAGAGGTCATTCGCTTTCGGAAGAAGTAGCCATAGAAGTAGACCAGCTTTCCCAAGTCATCGAGGCGCAAGATATGGCCGATATTTCTGATGTTTTAGCTTGGTTAGAAGAAAAGAAAAAAAAATATTCAGTTAAAATTGAAGAAATCGGCATTAATGACTTGGATAAATGGAGTACTCATCCAGAAACAGGTAATATCGGTCATGAGTCGGGGAAGTTTTTTACCATGATGGGCATAAGGGTGACGGGAGCCATGGGGAGAGAAGTGCTTTCTTGGACCCAACCAATGATGAAGCAAAACGAGTGCGGTATCTTGGGCATCTTGCGGCAAAAAAGAAACGGGGTGATGCAATATTTGATGTACGCCAAATCAGAGCCCGGCGCGGTGGTGAATCCGCAGCTTGCTCCCACGCTTCAAGCCACGGCTAGTAACCTAGCCCGCGCCCATGGAGGTAAGAAATCGCTTTTTGCCGAGTATTTTGAAGAAGGAGAAAAACAGGGCAAAATTATTGTCTCGGTTGAACATGTGGAGGACCCGAGTCGGTTTTATTTAAAAACGAATCGTTGCATGATAGTAGAAGTGCCTGAAGATGAAAAAGTAAAAGCTCACGAGGATTTCATCTGGCTCACTCTCCCCCAAATTAAAAAACTTTTGAAAATAGATAATACCGTAAACGCCCTAGCGCGCGGAGTGTTTGGCAGTATTTGACAATTTAACTCTCATATGCTATCTTTTTGATGGACACGAAAGGAGTTTCTGCATGATTAACGCAAATTCAGCGCTAGAGATAGTGCTGGATGAAATAAGAAACGGAGGCCCCAAAAGCGAGTTTGCCAAAAAGGTCTTCGTGGAAGTTCTGCAACTCTTGCCGCCAGCTCCGGGAATCCCCGGGCTCGATGTCTTCTGTGCTTGGGCGAAGAAGGGGGTCCCTTATTTTGTGGACCTCGCCATCATCCGCAATGGTAAGGTTTTCCTTACCTATCGCGATGACCCGCATTATACGGGCTGGCATTTTTCGGGGTTCTTCCGGTTACCAAAAATGCCACTGCTTGAAAATTGTCAAGAGGCCGCAAGCAGAGAGTTTGGCGACCAGTTCAGGGTTTTGGGAGTCGAGCCGATCTTCACTTTCGACCAGGAGGACGACACCGATCGGTTCCATCATGCGACAAACCTAATGCTGACCCAGTACAGCGGCGAACCCCAAAATGGCCAGTGGTTCTCGAAGATGCCGGAGAATATCCTCCGGCTCCATCGCCGCTACTGGCCGCATATCGAGAAATTTCTTAAGGCCTAATGGCCGACAAGCCCCCCACTTGCTCGCAAGTGGGGGGCTG
>CAYICK010000040.1:0-2833 GCA_964361905.1 uncultured Candidatus Saccharibacteria bacterium
CCGACAACATGCAAAGGAGCGAGAGGCCCCGTCGTCCCGATGCCGACGTTGCCGGCGCTTTGGACAAATAGTGTGTTTGAAATTGACGCCGCGCCTCCCGAAACCTCAAATGCGGTTGTACTTGAACTTGCAATCCGAACGGGTTCATTGAATTCAAAACGATTGAGAGAGGAGTTCCATTTCAAAGTTGCGTTCGGAGTTGTCGTGCCGCGTTCAAAAGCAAGATAAGCGTCTTCGGTGTCGGCCGTGGCGTTGTCGGTGTTGATTCTAAACGATAAACTTGTTACCCCAGCAAAGTTTAGGTTTCCTGAAACATCAAGGTTGCCTGATATGTTCGCATTAACCACATAGAGGTCGTCCCAACGATTTGCAGAAGAACCGAGGTCAAACGAACCAGAAGAAATCAAATCGGACAGGACTTTACTGACCACCAAATCAGAGGTTGTGGTCTTACCGCTTATACCCACATTGCCATCTTGGTTAACCTGGAACTTTTTTGAATAAACTTCAAAACGTGAATTTTCCGGTTTGTCTTTACTGCCTATGCTCGTATCGCCTGATACGCCCAAAGTCCCGAACGCTCCATCCGAACCCCACACGCCTTTATAGAAAAATCCTGGAGCCCTGAAATCACTCTGACCATTCACCTCAAGACCGCCGATAGTAATGCCGTTAGCGGTGGACGCGCCATTAGAGGTGACAAAATCAAGATTGATATTTTGTTTTTTGATGCCATCCAGAAATTCGGCATTTAAATTTTTGATCAGAGCCGTGTTAAAAATTTCTATCGTCCCCTTTTTTAGGATTAAGTTACCGGCAGTAAGGGTGACATTTCTGCCGAATACCGCATCGCCAAAAACACCAAGACCGCCATAGACCTGCAAAGAATCCAAAAGTTTCGTAGCTCCTTTTACAGTCAGTGTCTTGCCGACTTCAACCTTTCCTTCCAAAAAAACGTCCTCATAAGTGAGGTTGCCGTTTTTGGTTACGAAAGCTAACGTAAAATCTTTTGAGGCTAAGCCATCAAGAAAGTTAGCGTTTAAGTTATCAACCAGTGTCATTGAGTCAACGACAATCGGCGCCACGCCATCAGGGGCGAAAGAACGTAACTGGCCTTGTGTTTCAATATGCCCAAAAATAGATACGCTCCCGGCTTTGTCTAAAACCAAAACCTCGTTGGCGTGAGTTCCCGGAAAGTGGCCTTGAACCGTGTCGGCATCTTTGAATGTTTTTTTGACTTGCTGAACTACGTTATCAACCTGACCAAAACTGAATCCGCCGGCGATTATAAATATCGCGACTACCGCCGTAATCATTATCGTCATCATCCTTACCGGACTTCTCATCATTGAACGCGCGTATCTGTCAAACAACTTGAACCGATACCCGAACGACGGCAACTGGACTTCGAAAAAATCTTTCTGCTCCGGAGTCAGAGGTTCTTCTTTTGGCTGATCAAGTTTTCTTGTGATGCGTTCGGAAAAATTATCTAAAGAATCGGAAAGGCGGTCAAGCTTGTTTGCGACTTCGTTTTGGTTTTGAGGGCTCGGCGCCGGCGGTTGAACAATTTTTTCGGACGGAAACTTTTCTTCCGGTTTTTTAACCTGAAAAAGCTGCGGGTTCAGTATCTCGAATTCTTCGAATATTTTGGAATGTCCCTCATGGCCTGTTTCTATTTTTTCTCCTTTTTCCGGTTCCTCGGGAGTCAGTCCCGTTAGAAGCAGAGGCGCGCTGCGAGCCCTTGCGGCTTCTAATGGGATTAATTTTCCCAAAACATTTCTCGGAACCGTGATGGTTAAACTTTGTTTTCTCAAGTAATCATTCAGGGCGTCGTCCGTCGTATACCAGTTTCTCCCGATCTTCTGCGCAAACATTTTTCCTCTTCTTGCGAGCAAACTTAAATATTCCTGCGAGTAGGAACAGCGTTGAGAGGCCTCGAGCATTGAAAGCCAATTTTGTCCCGTTTTATATTCGATAAACTTTTCTTCTTCTGGTCTCATAAATGTCTTTAAATCCGGCAAGCATCCGATACGATATCGGATATTAAAAAAACCGCCTCAATCCACCCTTTAAGTATAGTCCCTGATGTTGAAAAAATGTGGATAAGTCGCCATTTTTTAAGTGGCGACCATATTTAAACATTGAAATATTTAAATATTGATCCGCCTTAAGCGGATTAGTTATCAACATTGACCTTGTCGGGTTATAAAAGTAAAATTAACTTATAAAGTTCCATAAACATTCATAGAAATGGTTAATAAAGAACTTAAATGGTTTAAATACATCTTTATCAGACTTTTAACTTTTAAACTTTAAACTTTTAAACTCAAAGATATATGCCCAAAAAATTCCTGACAGTAAAAGAAGTCGCCCGTCTTCTCGGTGTTACCCCCTTGACGGTTCGCAACTGGGACGCGAGAAGCAAGCTTGTCGCCTACCGCAATCCTGTGAATAACTACCGGATGTATAAAGTCGAAGATGTAGAGGTGATCCTCCGCCAGATAGAGCAGTCCAAAGAAAAAACCCGGAAACTCAAAATAGACATATTTTAAATTTCTAAATCCTAATTTTTAATTTCTAAAAAATTCTTAAATAAAAATCGGCATCTGCCGGTTTTTTATTTTGTTTTGACTAATCGTAAAAAACATTATAGCATTGGGGACAATTGAACTTTGAAAATCAGGAGCAGTACCAGTGCAAATAGTAAAATCCGCCCTGAAATTTCCTATATTGGAAGTGATATTGGGGAGCATGGTTTTGATTTTAGGCATCAACACCTCCCAATGGCTTCTTATTTCTGGGGTAGTTTTATTTGGTATGTCAGGATTTATCC
>CAYICK010000041.1:0-2820 GCA_964361905.1 uncultured Candidatus Saccharibacteria bacterium
GTCAAAAGGTATTTACAGCCAAAGAGGCAAAAAATAATTTTGGACGGCTTTTAGATGAAGCCCGCCGTTCTCCTGTTGCTATAAATAAAAATGGCAGAAAGGTGGCTTTCGTAGTTTCCTATGAAGATTATTCCCATTTTGAAGACATTATAGATTCTTATTGGGGCAACAAGGCGAGACTAGCTGAAAAGGGGGGTTATTTGGGTATTGCCAAAAGCAAGAAACTTATTGAATCTGTGCTAAATGCTTAACATAAACATTCTAAAATTTGCCGACTATGTTTTGAAAAAGTTACCGATTAAGCATAAAAAACAAATAATCCAAAAAATAATAACCCTTGCCACAAATCCAATTCCAAATGATAGTAAAGTTATAAAAGGTTTTATCGAATATCGTCGCGCTGATATTGGCGAATACAGAATTATTTATAAATTTTCTAATATAACTTTATTTGTTGTTTTAATCGGCAAAAGAAATGATGACGAAGTTTATCGCAAATTTAAGAGACTTATGTGATTCATAATCAAAAACCGTTATCCACAGGCAGGGTTGACAAACTTGACAGAGTTTAAGCGGGGTGTATACTGAAGCTTACTATTGAGTGATTGAGTTATGGCTTGTCAATGGTGGGGTGTTTACATCCCCAAAAAGCGTTGGTTTACAAGCAAATTCTCTGGTTTGACTTACAAAAAAATAAATAGTTAAAAAGAGGATATAGAAATCCCCAAGCGATTGGGGTGTGTTTGTGTGTTTAAATAATTTTTAAATAAATAAAATAAGTTATGGTAAATAAAGTATTGCCCAAAAAGTATTTCAGCAAGTTCAAGAAATCTATCGTTCCCATACCCAATCTCGCCAAAGACCAGATAGAATCTTTCAACTGGCTGATAGAAAAAGGCATCAAAGAAGTGTTTGATGAATTCACTGTCATAAATGATACTTCCGGAAAGAAATTTAAATTTGAGTTTTTGAGTTTTGAAATAGAGAAACCGAAATACGACGAATATTATGCCAAAGAAAAAAAGCTCTCTTATGAAGTGCCGATGAAAGTAAAAGTCAAACTCACCAATAAAGCTTTGGGTACCGAGAAAGAGCAAGAACTGTTCATGACCGATATTCCCATCATGACTCCGCATGGCACTTTTATCATCAGCGGTGTGGAAAGAGTTATTGTGCCGCAGTTGGCCAGGTCTTTCGGCGTATTTTTCACTAAAGCGGAAATAAAAGGCAAATCCCTCTTCGGTGTGAAAGTTATACCGGCGCGTGGCGCTTGGATTGAAATCGAAACCGATGTGGACAAAGCTATATATGTGCGTATTGACAGAAAGAGGAAGTTTCCCATTACCTCGCTTCTGCGAGCCTTCGGGGCCGAAACCGATACGGAAATATTCGAGCTTTTCAAAGACAATCCAATGGCTAAAGAATATTTGGAAAAATCTTTGGCCAAAGACCACGCCAAAACCGCCGAAGACGCTTTTGTGGAAATATACCGCAGGCTCCGAGATGGTGACCTAGCCACAGCCGAAAACGCCAAAGAATTTTTCAAAAATTTATTTGATGCTGATAGATACGACCTCCAGAAGGTTGGCAGATTCAGATTTAACTCCAGATTTAATTTGCCGACAAGCGACAAAGGTTCCGATCGCAGGACTTTAAACCTTGACGATTTGAGGTTGGTTATAAACCACATAATTACTTTGAACAACACGCCGGGCGCAACAGAAGACGATATAGACCATTTGGGTTCCAGAAGGGTCCGATACGTGGGAGAAATGATGCAACAAAAATTCCGTGTCGGCATGGCCCAAATCAAGAGGAACATGCAAAATCGCATGTCTACCGTCGATGCCGATGTGACTTTGCCGATTCAATTTATAATACCGAAGCCTCTGCAAGCCAGAATCAAAGAATTTTTCACTACCAACCAACTCTCCCAGTTCATGGCGCAGGAAAACGCTCTGGCTGAGATTGAACACTTAAGACTTTTGTCAGCTTTGGGACCGGGAGGATTAAACAGAAGCCGCGCCGGATTTGAAGTTCGCGATGTCCACCCTTCGCACTATGGCCGGCTTTGCCCGATCCACACTCCCGAGGGTCCGAACATCGGCCTGATTCTCCACTTGGCTCTTTATGCCCGCATCAACGAGTTTGGCATGATTGAAACTCCTTATATAAAAGTGAAAGACGGCAAAGTCGGGAGCGAAATTGAATATTTAAATGCTCTTGAAGAAGAAAAATTTGCCATTGCTCATGCCGCGACCGAAAGAGATGAAAATGGGCATATCACCGAAGAAATGGTTGAGGTTCGCTTGAACGGCGAACCCAGCCTGGTGCCGAAATTAAAAGTGGAATATATGGATGTGGCCACTAACCAAGCTTTTTCCATCGCTACTTCACTCATCCCATTCTTAAACCACGATGATGCCAACCGCGCTCTCATGGGTTCCAACATGCAAAAACAAGCTACGCCTTGCGTTGAGCCGGAAGCCGCTCTCGTCGCCACCGGCATCGAAGGTTCGGCTATGAGAGATACCGGCAGATTAGTCATCGCCATAAATGATGGTATCGTTTCAAAAATTGATGGCAATTCCATTGAGACTGCGGACGGCAAAAATAAAACTTCTTATAAACTTGTAAACTTCGCCAAGACCAACAGCGCCACTTGTTTCCACCAGAGACCGATAGTCAATATCGGAGACAAAGTGAAAAAAGGCGAGGTCTTGGCTGACACCCTGACTTCGGTGCAGGGAGAAATGGCTTTGGGCCAAAATATTTTGATTGCTTTCCTTTCTTGGTCTGGATCAAACTATGAAGACGCCA
>CAYICK010000042.1:0-2816 GCA_964361905.1 uncultured Candidatus Saccharibacteria bacterium
GGTCTGGGGAGGAATCCGCGCGGGCTTCACTTTCGGATTTTTTTGGCGGCGGCTAATTATTCGTATGATTCAAGGATTCAAAAATTTGTTGTCTCAACTTATTAAACTCTAGTGAAAACTTTATACTTTCATGTCGAGGTCTTGCAAATGATATTTTGTATTCACCAACAAATTTTTGATCGTTTAAAACTAAAACCCTATCCGCGAGAAAAATTGCTTCTTCTATATTGTGCGTTACGAACACGATAGTTTTCTTATGTGTCGTCCATATATCTAACAACCACTGTTGCATTTTATCTCGCGTATATGCGTCTAATGCGCCGTATGGCTCATCCATGAGCAAGACTTCGGGATTATGGGCAAGAGAACGGGCAAGGGCGATTCGCTGAACCTGTCCGCCGGAAAGTTCGGCAGGATACTTGTCTTTTTTGTCTTCAAGTTCTGCGAGCTTCAAATGTTCGCTAACAATTTGCGCTCGCTTTTCTTTCGTTTCATTTTCCAAACCAAAGGCTATATTTTCAGAGGCGGTAAACCACGGGAAAACAGCGTAGTGTTGAAATACCATACCGACATTTTTTGGTACTGAAATATCGCCGGAAAATTCAACGAAACGCGCAAGCGCGTGGAGAAAAGTTGTTTTGCCACTGCCGGACTTTCCAACAATAGCGACAAATTCGCCCTTGCCCGCCTCAAAATCAACACTCTTAAGGGCGCAATAGCCGTCATAATGAACCGATAAATTTTTTACTGAAATGTTGCTCATTTTGAAGAAAATTTAATCCACGGGAATAGCTTGCGTGTTCCGAAGACAAATAGTTGGTCGGCTATTGCGCCCAACGCGCCAAGCACGATAAGTGCGGCTATCATTTGGTCAATACGATATGCAAGTGAAGTAATGGATATGCGATATCCCAAACCACTTGACGCACCGGAAAGTTCCGAAACAAAGACCATGACAAATCCGATAGCAATTCCAGTGCGAATACCCGCAACGATAAAAGGTAAAGCGGCGGGAAATACTATCTCGCGCAAAATTTTGACGGGCGAATTAGTAAATAATTTTGCGCCCCATAAAAACGCTTGTGGAATTTGTCGTGCGCCAATATGTGCGTTTATCCAAACTGGAAAGAAGACAGCAAACGCAATTGAGAAAATTTTTGCGCCGTCATCAATTCCAAACCACACAATGACGAGCGGAATAATTGCTACTGGTGGCAAGGGGCGCAAAATTTGAATAATTGGCGTAAGAGCAGTAGCGAAAGATTTTATTCTTCCAGTCAGTAATCCAAAAACTACGCCCACGGCAGAGCCGATAAATAATCCGGCAAGAAGTCGCCACAAGCTATCTCGCAAATCAGAAAATATAGTTCCAGTCGTTATCATTTCCCAAAGAGCAACAGCCACTTGGGACGGTGGAGGAAATAGAGCCGGATTAACAAAACCGCTACGAGAGACGAATTCCCATAGTGCTATGAGTACAATAATTGGAAGTATAAACCATAGAAATCTTTTCATAGTTCATCATAGTTCGACAGCGGAGGAAGAAACTTTTTTGAGTGGTGCGTCAAAAATAATATCGCGGAAATTTGGTGTGCCAGTTTCAGGTTTTACCTTTCCGCTGTCTTTCGCCCACTGCGCTTCTCGGTTCCAGTATTCAAGCAGTTGTGGCGTAAGCGCAATGCGGAAATCAAAACTGTTCCAAATTCCATCAACAGTTCCTTTGTCGAGCTTGGTATATTTTATTACTATCGTTTTTGCTTCTTCCGGATTGTCTTTAGTAAATTTTTCTGCGGCAACCAATCCTTTCAAAAGTTTTTCAAGCGTAGCAGAATCCTGCTTGACGGATTCTTTCGCTTCAACCACATACAATTCGGAATATACGCTTTCATCAGTAAAAGTAATTGATTTATCGCCAAGTTGTTTTTCAGCAATGAAAGCGAAAGGATCAAAAATTGCTATTGCATCAACGCTTCCGCTAATTAAAGCGGCGGGCATATCACCAGGTTTTTGAGCAACTATCTCAACTTGATCTTTTGTAATACCTAATTTGTTCAAAAATTCATAAGTAAAAAATTCAGGCCCGCCGCCGATTGAAGTAGCGAGTTTGCGTTTCTTGGCTTTGAAAAATTTGTCGGCAGTGTCTAAACCAGTTTCTTTTTTCGCCACCACACGAACCTCATTTTTTGTACGACCAACAACTTGTGCCGGAACGACAAATTTATTCCCTGCCAAAGTTGAAAGAGTTACCGGCACATCACCGGAAATAGAAAAATCGAGAGAACCGCCCAAAAATGCGGCAAGAGCGTCTTTGCCGGCGGCAAATTCTTTTAGCTCAACATCTAAACCTTGTTTTTCAAAAAATCCTTTATCCTTTGCGACCATAACTAACGCCATTGCCGGAGATGTTTGAATTCCAACAGTTGTATGTTGTAATTCAGTCGGTTTTAGTTTTTGAAATATGAAAAATGCTCCAACCGCAATGACAATAATACTGACCACAATCCAAACGCTTTTGTTTTGCATAGTTTTAAAAAGTTAGTTAATAAGGTCGAAAAACCAATGTATTTAGCGACAAAACCATTCTAGCACTTTTGACTTATTTTTTCCATAGCCGCCGCCAAAAAAATCCGAAAGTGAAGCCCGCGCGGATTCCTCCCCAGACCCCTCCTCCGCGCGGGAAATCAGCCGAGGTTTTGCGAAATCCTTTTCCCCAGAAAATAGTTTTCGCAAAACCGAGTCCGAATTGAAGCCCCGCCACACTGCCTGAATACTTGGAAGGCAGAACCCCGAAAGAAAACACCCTTTCCTTTTTCAGA
>CAYICK010000043.1:0-2405 GCA_964361905.1 uncultured Candidatus Saccharibacteria bacterium
GCGGAGGGAGACACTTTTTACAAAATTAGTAAATTTTTAAAAAGGCGTCTCCCTCCGTACGCATAGAGGTTGTGTGAGCTAAGTTTTTATGACTAATTTCTGGAAAAAATTAAAGAAACCTTACTTTATTCTGGCTCCGATGGCCGATGTTACCGATTCCGCTTTCAGGCAGATAGTTTTGTCGTGTGGCAAGCCTGACATTTTGTATACCGAATTTGTTTCTTGTGACGGTTTATGTTCAGAAAAGGGTAAACCCAAATTAATGCCTCATTTGGCATTTGAAAAAAACGAACGGCCTATTGTAGCCCAGTTTTTCGGCGCTAATCCGGAGAATTTTTATAAATGCGCTCAATTAGCAGTGGAACTTGGTTTTGATGGCATAGACATAAATATGGGTTGTCCGGCCGGCAAGATAGTCAAACACGATAGTGGGGCTGGACTTATCCGGAATCCCGAACTAGCTAAAGAGATAATCCGTGAAACCAAAAGGGGTTCAGGTGGTCTGCCCGTTTCAGTAAAAACTCGCATCGGCTACAACAAAATAATCACCGAGGAATGGATTTCGCATCTTATTGAAGCCGAACCGGCTGCAATAATTATTCATGGTCGGACAATGAAAGAAATGTCTAAGGTGCCAGCTCATTGGGATGAGATAGGAAAAGCCGCCGTGCTTTGCCGGAAAGCCGGCATACTTATTATCGGTAACGGCGATATCGCCAGTTATGCCGACGGGTTAGAAAAAGCAGAACAATACGGTTTGGACGGCATAATGGTCGGCAGAGCGATATTTTCCAATCCCTGGTTTTTCAAGCCCTCAATAGATTCATTGTCCAAAACACCGGCAGAAAGAATAAAACTTTTAAAAAAACATGTTGAATTGTTCATCGAACTTTGGGGAAACGAAAAACATTTTGATATTATGAAAAAATTCTTCAAAATCTACATCTCCGGCTTTGATGGAGCCAAAGAATTACGCGTCAAACTGATGACGACCAAAAACGCTGAACAAGTCGAGGAAACGCTTAATCACATTGACTAAAAGAAGTGGATATTTTTGGGTTTTACTGTGCTATACTTATGTTAGATATTTAATCCATTTTATCTCTTTAGAAGCAAACCTATGAGATAAGGCCGAGAAAGGATGCCCGAAGGCGTAGACTCTACGCCGAGTGGCATCCTGACAAAGGTATCATCCAGAGGTTTGCTTCCCGAAGGGCGGGAGTATTGTTAGCTAAATTCATTGTTGCGAGTTCTTGAAGTAGAGTCTACATCTTCAGCCTCGCAACTGCGAATTTGGCTAAAATACACTCCGCTAAAAAGACAAAATGGGTTAATTATCTAACACTATGGCTTCTACGAAAATAATAAATGTTCTGAAGGACGATAAATTTGAGGAAATTTTGGATTTATTCAGAAATGCTCCCGCAAAAGAAGTAATATTTGTTTTACCTAAAACATCAAGGGCTTTTAAAAACGAAGAACACTTTGTGATTCTTGAAAATGAAGCCGGAAAATTGGGCAAAAAAATATCACTCCTTTGTTCCAGTCCCGACACAAACAAACTTGCTAAGAAATATAAATTTGACGTTTTATTAGCCAAAAACGACGAGAGTGAAGCAAAAAAAGAAGAAACCGAAGAAGAGGAATTGGAACCGGAAGAAGATGTCCCTGAAGAAATAGAAGGGGCCGAAGAACCGGAACCTAAATTTTCTTCGGCAATGTATCAGAAAGATGACGAGTATCAGGTTGTGACTGTTTCCAAAACAAAAAGAGGCCTTGAAGGAATCGTAAAGCAGGGTGGAAAGCCACTTAAGATTGCCCTTCAGAAAGACCGACCCATAACTCTTGATGTAAAGAAGAAGCCAACATACGAAACCGTTGATGATATTAAAAATGTATGGAGAGAGCAGAGTGAACGTGTCCGCGTTCCGAGTGAGAGTATTTGGTCAGAAATTAATAATAGAACAAAAAAATCGTTCAGAAATTTCCCGAGGAGATTAGTAATTAGTCTTGGCGGAGCTTCGGTTATCCTGCTTGGGACAATAATTTACATGTCCACGGGAAGCGCTAAAATAGATATAACTCCCAAAAAGCAACCTCTTGATATTCAACTCAAGATTTCGGCCTCGGACAAATTTTCTGCTGTTGATGCCGGAATGAATAAAATTCCCGGACAGTTATTTAACGTGGAAAAGAATGCCACCCAAACTTTTTCAACAACCGGAGAAAAAGAAGTGGCCCAGAAAGCCAGAGGTAAAATTACCGTATTTAATGAATATGGAACCGCATCACAGGTCTTGATTGCCACCACCAGATTTCAAACTCCGGATGGACTCATTTTCAGAACACTTAAAAACGTTGTAGTTCCCGGCTCCAAGGTGGAAGGCGGCAAAATTATTCCTGGC
>CAYICK010000044.1:0-2297 GCA_964361905.1 uncultured Candidatus Saccharibacteria bacterium
AGCCGAATACGCTGATAAATTATAAATTCTTGGAAAATATTCCGGAAATTTTATCTGATAAACCAAAAACTGCCTCTCTTGAGGGCTACTTATTCCCTGACTCTTATCGTTTTTTCAAAGATGCGGCTCTTTCTGATATAGCCGGTAAAATGGTTAGCAATCTTAGCGATAAGTTAACCTCGGATTTAAAAATGGCCATTAAAAATTCTTCATATTCTACTTATGAAATTTTAACTATGGCTTCTCTGATTGAAAAAGAAATTCCAAAAGATTCCGACCGGGCAATTATTTCCGGCATATTATGGAAACGGCTTAAAGAAAAGATGCCTTTGCAGGTTGACGCGACGCTGGTTTATATCACTGGGCGGAATGAAATTGGCGACGCCGATAAAAAAATAGATTCGCGATACAATACCTATTTTTATCGCGGCCTGCCGAAAGGCCCGATTTCCAATCCGGGTATCTCCGCCATCAAAGCGGCGATTTTTCCGGAGACCAGCCCTTATTGGTATTATCTTTCCGCCAAAGACGGCACAACTATTTTCTCCAAAACCCTAGAAGAACACAACCGCAACAGATCCATTTGGCTCAAATAAGCCACGTTTTGGCATATATTGCCCTAAACTATTGTCGGTGGCTTACAAACAAAATAAGGAGGAAGAAATGGATAAGAATATATACGTTGTAACGGTCAACTATGATCGAAGCGTAGAGGATGGTGTCAAAGCTGGAAAATATTATTGGACAGACAAACGTATTACATCCGATCGTTTCCCGAGCAATGAAGTTGGAAACAAAGAAGTTTCCATAGAACTTGTTCACTTTGGCAAGAACATGAAAACTGATGAAGTTCTCTCCGAGCTTGATAGGGCAGGTTTACGCCCCGCAACTCTCAAAGAGCTTCTTGCTCTTGGTGAAAAGGTCCCAGACCTTCAGAGAGAATCTCCGATCAGTGCTCTTGGTTCTGTCTGTCAGGACCCACGTGGCGGCCGTGGCTGTGTACGTCTCGGCTGTACCCGTTTCGGCTGGGACAACGACTCCAAGCGCTACTCGGAATTGGATTGGCTTGACAGCAGGTGGGGTGACGGCTATCGCTTTGCAGCCGTTCGCAAGTAAGAGCGCAATCAAAAGAAAAGGAGGTGATTGATAGTGCTTTGACGTAGTATAGTTTTGAAAAGCGTCCGTACTGGTTCTGACAGCCTTGCCTGGTCAGGTAAAAGAGAAAGCGAGGCAGAGAGTCACCTACTCTGGGTCGAAAGTGGTGAGCCAAGCGGAAGCAGAGCCGTAATATGTAATTTCATAGCCCCTTCTTCGGAAGGGGCTTTTTCATTTTCAATTACATTCGGTTTCAATTATATTTGATCACAACATCCCTTAGTATCACAACTAACCTCGAGGTCGCTTGTGATTACAAAAGGCATATATTATAATTAAAGAGAAAGAATTAAAAAATAAACTACAAGATTCTGAAACTATGTTGCGAGGCAAATCATTGACCAGAGAAATTTTATTTATAGCCGCCGCCGGCCCGATTGTATTATCTTCATTATTTTTGCCCAATGCGGCTCAAATGCTAAAGCCATTAATTAAATGGCGCAAGAATTGGGACAAAATAGATCGCCGTCTTATTTACAATGCCGTAAGGCGATTGAATCAAAAAAGATTAGTTGAATTAGTGGAGAAAGACGGCAAACTTTATATAAAAATTACCGGCAATGGAAAAAAAATAATAAAAAATTTCGATTACGATAATATGGAATTGATAAAACCCAAAACTTGGGATAAAAAATGGCGGCTAGTAATTTTTGATATCCCCGACAAAAAGAAAAAAGAAAGGCGAGCTCTTTCTAAAAAATTGAAAGATATCGGCTTTTACGCATTGCAAGAGAGCGTTTTTGTTTATCCGTACGACTGCTGTGATGAAATAGACTTTATCTGCGAGTTCTTATCGATTAGTCGATTTGTTAATTATTGTATTGTTGAGTCCATAGATAAGAGAGAAGGAGATTTACGCGAAATTTTCAATCTTAAACTCTCATAAACTTTTATTTTAAATATTTTACTTTTGTATCATAACTAACCTCGAGGCATCTTGTGATACAAAAGGTAGATAAAGATGATAAGTAAACAGAAATAAGTAGCCAGAAATAGGAAAATTTGATATATTTATAATAGATTTATGGCAAAAGATTTGACCAAAACAGAGGCGAAATCCCGGGCCAGAAAACTAAGGGATCTGCTCAATAAATATTCTTACGAATACTATGTTTTAGATAAACCGAGCGTCTCGGATGCGA
>CAYICK010000045.1:0-2196 GCA_964361905.1 uncultured Candidatus Saccharibacteria bacterium
AATCAGCTCTAGATTATGAACGAAAAATTACCATTTGGAAAATACGAACATTACAGAGGTAAACAATATGAAGTTGTTGGTGTTGATGATTTAATGAAATAAAATTATGGAAACCACAAGGGTAGCTTTATTCAAAGGGAAAAAAATCAGAAAAACACTTTTTCAGAATGAGTGGTGGTTTTCGGTTGTCGATGTGATAGAGGCGCTTACAGATAGTGATCGCCCCAGTGTTTATTGGACAGCAATGAAGGCGAGAGTGAAAAATGAAGGAGAATTTCAACTATCTACAATTTGTAGACAGTTGAAATTGGAAGCGCCTGACGGCAAAATGCGCGAAACCGATTGTGCTGATACCGAAGGCATCTTCCGCATTATTCAGTCAATCCCATCGCCAAAAGCCGAACCGTTCAAGCGATGGCTAGCAAAAGTCGGCTATGAGCGAGTGCAAGAGATTGAAAATCCAGAACTGGCGACAAAAAGAACGCGGATACTGTACAAGCTCAAAGGGTATTCTGACGATTGGATAGAAAAAAGAATGAGAGGAATTGCCATCAGGGAAGAACTAACCGATGAATGGCAAAAACGCGGAGCGCAGGAACAGAGAGATTATGAGATTTTGACAGCGGAAATATCCAAAGCTACTTTTGGCATCACCCCAAGCGAATACAAGAAAGTAAAAGGCTTAAAACGGGAAAACTTGCGAGATCACATGGACGATTTTGAACTTATTTTTACAATGTTAGGAGAGCGGTCAACGACCGAAATCCACAAAACCGAAAATTCCAAAGGGGTTTCAAAACTTGCACAAGATGCCAAGCGTGGCGGAAGAATTGCTGGCATTGCCAAAGAACAGCTGGAAAAAGAAATCAGCAGGCCCGTTGTTTCCAAAAACAATTTTTTGCCAAAGAAAAAATCTGTTAAAAAGTTGAAATAAAATTATGAACAAAGAATTTGCCGAAATAATAAACGGATTTAGACGCACTTTGCGGCTTATGGAAAAGCCGGAGAGAACCGCTCTGGTTTTCGCTTCTTTTCTCATGCTCGTCACCGGAGTTCTCACCAACTTACCTGCCGTCATTTTGGGTCGTTTGGTGGATAAGCTTGTCGGAACAGAAAATTTTGATGTGAGCATCGCGATTCGGTTTATCAGTTTGATAATCGGCATAATTCTTGTACGCGAAGCTCTAACTATTGTGAGGAAATATTTTGTTGAAAATGTGGCGACACAAACTGACAAAAAACAGACAGTGAATGTTATCGAGCATTTACTCAAAACAGATATTGCAAACATCAATCAACAACAAATTGGCTCTTTGCATGGAAGAATTTTTAGATCAATCCAAGGAATGATAAAAATTATCAAACTCGGATTTCTCGATTTCTTTCCGGTTTTCTTCAGCGGACTAGCCGCAATTGCTATCGCACTAACTCAAAAACCATTACTGGCTAGTGTAATGGTTTTGGTAATTCCGGTAGGACTTTTTATCATCGTGTGGCAGGTTTCCTCGCAGAAAGGAATACGAGTCGCACTACTGCGTGGAAAAGAAAAAATTGACGGCGCAGTCGTTGAAATGCTTGGCGGTATAGAAACAGTACGAGCGTTGAATACTGAAAATCAAGAAGTGGCGAAAGTTGAAGAAGTCGCCGAAGCAATGCGAAAAAAGGAAATCAGACACCATATTTTCATGGCGCTGTTTGATTCCGGAAAATATCTTAATGAAGCATTTTTCTATGTCCTCGTAATTTCTCTTTCGATTTTTCTTGCGGCGCAGGGAATGATCACAAAAGGTGATATTCTTGTTTACTCCATTTTGTTTATGAGCATAACAGGGCCTTTGCGTGAAATTCATAGGATACTTGATGAAGCTCACGAAAGTTCGATTAGGGTAAATGACTTATATGACTTGCTCAATCAACCAAGAGATATTTCTTTCCAAGCACATGGTAAGGAAAGATTTGCCCCAAACAACACCAATGCAATAGAAGTAAGCAAACTATCTTTCAAATATGAAAATTCGCCAGTTTTGCGAGACATAAATTTCGTTATCAAAACTGGAGAGAAAATCGGTATAGCCGGCGCGTCTGGTTGCGGCAAATCTACGCTTATAAAAATTCTATTGAGATTGGTGCATGGCTATTCTGGAAAGGTAGAGATTTTTGGCAAGAACTTGGACACAGTAAGCAGAGAGGAAATTG
>CAYICK010000046.1:0-2086 GCA_964361905.1 uncultured Candidatus Saccharibacteria bacterium
AAATATAATATGTCTAAAATTTTTTGGGATCGAGTAATAGTTTTTGAGGAAGTTGAAGCAGAAATTAAGAAAGTTGCTAAAACTCCTGAAGAAAAAGAGGAATTGTGGAGAGAGATTGATGAAATAATTCATCACAAGTTAATGGGATGTGTTTTGGAAAAACTACCGAAAGAGCACCACCACAAGTTTTTGGAGAAATTTGAGAAAGCTCCGCAGGACGAAGGACTTTTTAAGTTCTTAACAGAAAAAGTAGGAGAAGACATTGAAGACTTCCTAAGGTTGGAAATGGGAAAGCTAAAAACCGAACTTCTTCAATTAATTAAGGGAAAGTAGTCTTTCTATGGTAAGCATAGCTTGGCCATTTAACAGATTAAATGGTAAAATAGGCCTATATTGCGGGGTGGTGTAATGGTTGCACGCGTCCCTCTGGAGGACGAGATCGGGGTTCGAATCCCTGCCCCGCAGCCAATCGACTTTTGTATCTAAAATGCTAAAAATTAATGACGAGGGAATAATTTTAGAGAAAACAAATCTGGAATTTGAAAACAAAGCTGTTTTGAACCCGGCCTGCATTCAAGTGGACGATATCACACACATGTTCTATCGCACAATTAACCGCGAGGAAGTTTCCTGTATAGGATACGCCCAGCTGAAAGATAATAAAGTTGTAAAAAGACTTAAAGAGCCGGTTCTTTTTCCCGAATATGATTATGAGAAAAGGGGTGTGGAAGATCCAAGGATTACCTATTTGAACGGAGTATATTACCTTTTCTACACTGCCTTTGATGGTAAAAATGCCCTCATTTCTTATGCCACAAGTCCCGATCTGGTCCACTTCAGCAAAAAAGGTATTATCTCTCCCAAAATTTCCTACGATGAAGCGGAAGATATTTTCCGCGGGTCGGGAATCAGAGAGAGATATACCATGTTTGAAATGTTCTACAAAGAAAGAGGCGGCAAGGATATCTTACTGTTCGAAAAGGATGCAGCACTCTTTCCCCGAAAAATCGACGGAAAATTTGTACTTCTCCACCGGGTACTACCCGGTATTCAAATTATTCAATTTAACAATTTCTCTGATCTTACCGAAAACCACTGGCGCAATTATTTAAAGAGTTTGGGCGATTTTATTGTTCTTGATCCTCTCTTCTGGTTTGAAAACCGCAACGTCGGCGGAGGGGCCCCGCCTATTGAAACGAAAGATGGATGGCTTATTATTTATCACGCGGTGGAAGATACCCCATTGGGAAAAATCTATCACGCTGCTGCTGCACTTCTTGACCTTGAAAATCCCTTAAAAGTTCTTGGGCGACTAACTGAACCCCTATTTTCTCCAAAGACTGCTTGGGAAAAAAAAGGCGTTTTTAATAATGTTGTTTTCCCTACCGGGGCAATTGTAAAAGATAAAAGACTTTATATTTATTATGGGGCCGCCGATAAGCTAATCGCTGCGAAATCTATTAACCTCACAGAGTTATTGTCTGAACTCAAGAAAAGATAGGACAAACAATTGTACAGGATGGAAGATTAGTGGTATATTATGGGGCTGATTTCTAAACGAGATGAAACGCAAATAAAGGAAGGCTCTCAAGTATGACAAAAAACTTAGAAAAACTTTTAACTTCAAAGTCTAAAGAAATTAGGGTTATTTACCTTTCTTCATACATACCCCGTAAGTGTGGTATTGCCACTTATACAAAAGATTTAACCAACGCGATCAACTTACTCAATCCTCATGATTTGGCAGAAATTATGGCCACCACAAGGCCAAAAGAGCGTATAAATTACCCGTGGGAAGTAAAATACAAAATTAAACAAGAGGAGTTACATACTTATCTTGAAGCAGCTAATTACATTAACCAATCGGGTACCGATATTGTTTCACTTCAACATGAATACGGTTTGTTTGGTGGTGAGTGTGGGGAATATATTATTCCTTTTGTAGAATCGCTAAAAAAACCGCTGGTAACTACCCTCCACACAATCTCAGATGATTCGAACAGTCGGGAAGGAACGATTCTCAAAAGGTTGATTAAAAAATCGGATGCTGTAGTTGTTATGATGGAAAAAATTAAGGAGAAATTGG
>CAYICK010000047.1:0-1701 GCA_964361905.1 uncultured Candidatus Saccharibacteria bacterium
AAATTTTGATACCCGAAGAAGAAAAGAACGATAATATCAAAAACACTTTGGAAGAGGTGATTTCCGGTATGGAGCAATTTTATGCAGGTATGCTCTCCATCTCGGATTCTAACAAGCCGACGGAAAACTGGATGTCTCTTGAGATTGCCAACGCCAACTTTTCCCAAGAAATAGTTTTTTATGTGGCTGTACCCACTTCCAAGAGAGACCTTTTTGAAAAGCAAATTTTATCCATATTTCATAATGCCAAAATTTCCGAAAAGCCCGATGACTACAATATTTTCAACGAGACCGGAGTGACTGCCGGAGTTTCTGCAAGCTTCACCAAAAAACCCATTTATCCCATCAAAACTTACGAGAGTTTCGTTCACGACCCGCTCAACGCCATACTCTCTTCTTTTTCAAAAGTAAATCGTGACGGAGAAGGCGCCGCTATCCAGCTTGTCTGGTCGCCGATGGGTGAAAAATATGTTAAAAAATACAAAAGCGCTTTGGATAAAATCAAGAAAGGCACACCGCTCAAAGAGGCCATAGACATTCCCGATGATATTTCCGATGAAATTGTCCACACTTTCAAAGATGTTTTTTTCTCGTCTGCCAAACCCAAAAAAGACGAGGAAGGAAAAGAAAACAAGCCCGAACCGATTGATGAAAACGCGGTAGCGGAAATAAATAAAAAAATCAGCGCCCCGATCGTGAAGTGCAACTTGCGCCTCGTCGCTTCGTCCGCGACCAAACCCGAAGCCGAAGAAATTTTAAACAGCTTGAAATCAGGTTTCAATCAGTTTGACAACACTCTGGGCAACTCTTTCAAATGGGAAAAGGCTGAAGGGGGTAACTTGCGCAATTTGGTCAAAAATTTCAGTTTCCGTATTTTTGAAGAAGGTTCGGCCCTGCCCTTAAACTTGCGGGAGGTGACATCGGTGATGCACTTCCACACCAAAGCGCTCGAGGCAAACGAAGGTTTGCGCCAGACGCGCAGCGCTACCGCTCCGGCGCCGCTCGATATAGCTAAAGAAGGCATATTGCTCGGACAAAATCTCCACCGAAACATAAACACCGAAATTAAGATAGCCGAAGATGACCGGCTCAGGCACTTTTATTGCATCGGCCAGACTGGTACTGGTAAAACAACGATGCTCAAAGAAATGATCATTCAAGATATGCAAATGGGCCACGGAGTTTGTATGATTGACCCTCACGGCTCCGATATCCAGGATGTGTTGGCGAGCGTGCCGGCTGAACGCTTCCAAGATGTGATTTATTTTGATCCGGGCTTCGTGGCGCGGCCGATGGCTCTCAATATGCTTGAGTTTGATGAAAATTTCCCCGAGCAAAAGACTTTCGTAGTCAACGAGCTTTTCAGCATTTTCCAAAAACTTTACGGGGCCATACCCGAGTCTATGGGTCCGGCCTTCGAACAATATTTCCGCAACTCGGCATTGCTTACGATGGAAGATCCGCTATCCGGCAATACTTTGATTGATATGTCGCGTGTACTTTCCGATAAAAAATACCGCGATTACAAATTATCAAAATGTAAAAATCCTCTAGTGAAGCAGTTTTGGACTAATGCCGAAAAAACTTCGGGTGAGCAAGGTTTGGCCAACTATGTCCAATATGTCACCAGTAAATTTGATGTTTTCTTGGCCAATGAAATTATGCGACCGGTTATCGCTCAAGAAAAATCCAGTTTCAATT
>CAYICK010000048.1:0-1641 GCA_964361905.1 uncultured Candidatus Saccharibacteria bacterium
GCTCCAAACAGGAAATTGCGATTTTTCCGCCGACCAAATCCACGGTTTTTGAAGTTGAATTGCGGCTTTTTGACCGACGATATGGAAGTCCGAGCCAATTTTTTGCAAGAAGCTCCGTTTCTCTTCTAAATTTCCAGAAATTCCTACGGAATTGGCTTGGTGAGCCTCAAAAATCCATTTCTTAAAGAGTTCGAGCCGATTATTTCCCTTCCGCCCAAAATCATTAAGTTCTTCAGAAATCTCAACTCTGCTGTTAATGATTTTTTGTTTTGTAGTCGTGTATTCATCGTTTGTAATAGTTTGGTCAAGGTAAGCGTCTAACAACCTTGTTAGTTTTTCCTCAAGCGTTTTAAGTTCCATTTTGAGATTTTGGGCGGAAGCGTGCGACTTCGTGGAAAGTTTTTTGTAATCCTGTCTCCACTGCTGTAAAAACTTTTCTTTCCACTCGTCGCTTAAAGCAACTTTTTGAAAAATATTATTTAACTGTTCTATTAAATTTCTTTCCTCAACATATCTTTGATTGCAAACTCTGTTTTTCTTGGTGCAACGGTAATAAGTGTAGGCAAGCCCCGATGGTTTGATTTTTGTTTCGGCGGTTATGGCTCTGCCACACTCACCGCATTTGAAAATCCCCCTGAAGGCGTAATATTTTAACTCTTTAGACTTTCGGGGCTTGCCTCTCTGTTCTAAAACCCGTTGCACCTTTTCAAAAAGTTGCTTGGAAATAATCGGCTCATGGCTTCCTTGATACATTTCGCCTTTGTGTATAAACACGCCGTAGTAAAATGGATTTTTGAGCATTTCCTGAAGTTTGGAAAAGACAATAGCTTTTCCAGTCCTTCGGCTCACCAAGCCAAAAGAAAGCGACAATTTTTGCAAACTATCCAAAGTATGTTCGCCGGTGGCATACGCCTCAAAAAGTCGGCGAACTGCTTGCCACCTTTCTGGGTCTTTTACGATAGTGTGATGTCTTAATTCGTTTAAGTAGCCAAGCGGAGCAAGTCCGGGCAGTTCGCCTCTCCTTAATTTTTGGCGTATGCCCCGTTTGATATTCTCTGCAAGATTATCAATATAGTATTTGCTTTGCCCAAAAGCGATATTGAGCATAAATTTTCCTTGCGGCGTCGCGTCAAACCAAAAGGTAGGGAATTTTAGCGACCCGATTTTTCCTGTATCAACCAAATAGATTATTTTTCCGCCGTCGATTGAATTACGGGCCAATCTGTCAGGGTGCCACGCTAAAATTCCTGTTTGATCGCCAAGTTCTATTTTCTCAATCATCTTGTTGAAGATTGGCCGCCCCGGGACTTTGGCGGTTTTGCTTTCCACAAATTCCTCAATAACTTCTGAACTTTCTTTAATGGCGTATTCTCTTAGCTCCGTAAGTTGTCCTTCAATAGAAAGAACTTGGCGGTCGTCTTCGTCGGTTGATTTTCTGACGTAAATAAAATATTTCATTAATTCGTTGTTATCGCTTTTGGGCTACTGCCCCTGCGGGGCAGAAAAATTGTCGCTTTCTTGCTCCGTCTACGGCGGAGTGGAAATTTAGAATTTTCGCAACGGCGAAAAGCAAAAAATTGGCTATTGAGTAAAAACTCAACTTTGAGCTTCGCTCAAACGGATTTCCATATCGTCGGTCAA
>CAYICK010000049.1:0-1529 GCA_964361905.1 uncultured Candidatus Saccharibacteria bacterium
GGCGGTATGGGCGGTCGTAGGCATCCGATTGTTGTGGGAGAAATACTTGGCGCCACCAGCTGTGGATATCTCAGAGACTATTTAAAAATTGATTGGCAAAACGATCCGATTGAGGTTTTGAAATTGCAGTCTTTCCTGAATGTTTATGAAAAAGAAAATCTGCCTTTGACTGGAGTATTCGGTCAAGACACCTTCGCTGCCGTTCAAAGATTCCAGACTAAATATTCTAATGATATTTTACAGCCTTGGGGACCAAATGTGACTACCGGTTTCGTTTATATTCTAACCAAGAAGAAAATCAATGAAATTTACTGCAATACAACCCTCTCTTTGAGCCAAGACCAGCAAAATGAAATAAATATGTTCAAAGCTTCCGGTCTGAGTGTTTCCGGAGGAGTGGGGCAATCGGACAATAATTCCGATAAAGGACAAAATGTTTCCATCCTAAACGACAAATCAAATCAGGAAAAAGGTACTCCGGTAGTCAATCTTACTTCCAGTTCCTCAAGCGATTCTGTGGTGAAAAATCTTGCCGTCTCTATGTTTGCTTTACCTTCAAAAATATTTAGCAATTGGAAATACTTTTTAATCTTTCTTATACTAGTTGCGATTGTCATTGCTATCATAAGATTATTCAGAAGTTCGTCTGATGATGACGATGATTTTCCAAATGAACCTATTGAAAACGAAGAATCCCCAACAATAATACTTCCGGGCTTTAAAGAAGATAAAAAAGAAACTCCGAAAGTTTTGCCTGACGAGGAACTGATTATAGAAAATCCGGAAGAAGATGAAGAAGGAATAGTAAAAGAAAATTAACTCAAATTCAAATTCCCTTGAGCTTTAAGTTCTCCGTAGTCCGACTTTGGGCTGTTCAAATATTCTATATAAGCTGAAGCGGTAATCATAGTTGCATTGTCTGTCGTTAGAGATTTTTCTGGGATTAAAATTTCAAGATCCGCGTATTTTTCAGAAAGCTTCAAAAAATTTTCCCGTAAGGCTTTATTGGCTATCACTCCACCGCCGATGATCAAAGTTTTTGGCAAATACTCTTCTATTGCTTTTTTAGTTTTTGAAACTAAAGTTTCTATCACCGCATCTTCAAACTCTCGGGCCACCGCGAGTTTTCTCTCTACAGAAACCCCACCCCGCACCCTCCCCTTGGTCAGGGGGGGGAAGACACTAATATCGGTGAGGTTGCGTAAATAATAAAGTACCGATGTTTTCAATCCCGAAAAAGAAAAATTAAAATCTTTTGAATGCATCATCGGCCTTGGAAATTCCTTTTCCAATTTTATATTTTTTTTTCTCGCTTTTTCTGCCAACTTTGAAATTTCCGGCCCGCCTGGGTAGGGAAGGCCTAGCATGCGGGCCACTTTGTCAAAAGCTTCGCCCACCGCATCATCCTGTGTTTCGCCCAACTTTTCTTTTTCCGTCCAACTTTTGAGAAATGCCAACTCTGTGTGTCCACCTGATATAAGCAAAGCCAAAGCAGGAAATCCAATTTTTTTGTCTTTGTTAAACAAAAC